>JAYVNK010000258.1:0-4464 GCA_043758475.1 Comamonadaceae bacterium
CAGGTGTGCTGCCCGATTGGCGTGCCCGGCATCACCAGCAAGGAGCCCGAGGTGATTGCGGTGTCGGTGGCGGCACAAATCGTGCTCGCTTTGTCTCAAGCAAATTCCGAAAATCTGCGCGGGTTGTGAGCAATGTGCCGCCTACCAGTGGCCTGCCAGTTTCCAGCCGGGTTGCAGCTATTTAGAAGTGTGTAAATGTGTATACACTGGCGTGAACAAAAAATTGCCCGGAACAGGTTTGCCAGCGAGACGTCCTCAGCAGCGCCGTTCAAAACCCTGCGGTGAAAGGTTAAAAACACATGGAAAGCTACCTTCTGGACTGGGCCAACCTGCTGCTGCGCTGGGTGCACGTCATCACGGCCATAGCGTGGGTGGGCTCGTCGTTCTACTTTGTTTTTCTGGACAGCAGCCTCACGCCGCCCGTCGACGCTGATCTGAAGAAACAAGGGGTTGATGGCGAGTTGTGGGCCGTGCACGGCGGCGGTTTCTACCACCCGGTGAAATTCAATGTGTCGCCGCCCAAGCTGCCTGGCCACTTGCACTGGTTTTTCTGGGAAAGCTACACCACCTGGCTGTCGGGGTTTGCGCTGTTCACCGTGTCGTACCTGTGGAGCGCCAGCACTTACCTGATCGACAAGTCGAAGATGGACTGGTCGCCCTCCATGGCCATCACCATAGCGCTCTCTTTTTTGGTGGTGTTCTGGCTGCTGTACGACGGCATCTGCCGCATCTTTGGGCAAAAGAAGAATGGCGATGCGATTGTGGGCGCGCTGGTGCTGGTGCTGGTGTGCATTGCCTCGTGGCTGGCCTGCCACTGGTTTGCCGGGCGGGCTGCTTTCTTGCTGGCGGGCGCGATGCTGGCCACCAGCATGAGCGCCAGCGTGTTCTTCTGGATCATTCCGGGGCAGAAAAAAGTGATTGCGTCCATCAAGGCCGGGCAGCCGGTAGACCCGATCCACGGCCAGCGCGGCAAGCAGCGCAGCGTGCACAACACCTACTTCACGCTGCCGGTGCTGTTTGCCATGCTGAGCGGGCACTACAGCTTCACCTACACCCATCCGCAAAACTGGCTGGTGCTGATTTTGATGATGTTTGCAGGCGCCGCGATCCGGCAATTCTTCGTCATGCGCCACGGCTTCAAGCTCGGGCGCAATGCCAACCCGCTGCCGTATGCGATAGTGGGTGTGGCGGTGATTCTTGGCTCGATTGTCTGGATGAAGCCGGAGGCGCCACCGGCGGCGGCAGCAGCATCGCCCGCATCCATAAGTGCTCCTAATTCAGGAGCTACTCATGCAGACAGTACAAGGGCTAGTGGCAAATTTGGCTATGTACAGGTGCAGCAGGTGCTGGAGCAGCGCTGCTATATGTGCCATGGTGCGCAAGTGCAGATGAAGAACGTGCGTCTTGATTTGCCCGACAGCCTGAAGCTGCATGCACAAAACGTCTACCAGCAGGCCGTGGTGACCCAGATCATGCCGATGAACAACTCGACGGGCATCACAGACGCGGAGCGGCTGGTCATCAAGCAGTGGTTTGAGGCGGGGGCGAAGACCGACTGAGCTCTGCGGCACCGGCCCGCAGCAAAGGCTGGCGTTGGGAGTGCCAGGAGCCCCTTGCCGCATTGCTTTCTGATTTGGCAGCTGGCAATAAAATCTTTACAATCCCGGAATTAAATTCCGAAACTGTAAAGAATGATTCCCCGCCACGCGGCACCCCGCATCTTGCGCCTGCTCCAGGGTTTCCCTGTGGTCACCGTCACCGGGCCACGCCAGTCGGGCAAGACGACTCTGGTGCGGGAACTGCTGCCGGCCAGGCCGTATGTGTCGCTGGAGGCCCCGGCCCAGCGTGAGTTCGCCCGCAGCCAGCCCGCAGAATTCCTGCGCCAGTTTCCCGAAGGGGCGGTGATTGACGAGGCCCAGAATGCCCCCGAGCTGTTCTCGGAAATGCAGGGCGTGGTGGATGCCTCCGGGCAGATGGGTCTGTTTGTGCTCACGGGCTCGCAAAACCTGTCCTTGCTGTCCGGTGTCACGCAGAGCCTGGCCGGTCGTACTGCTCTGGTCGAGCTGTTGCCGCTGTCTGTTGCAGAGCTGCGGCAAGCGGGCCTGCTGGATGCTTCCTACGCAAGCCATTTGGTCAAGGGGTTTTTCCCAGCAATTTACGCGCGTCCGCTGGAGCCGTTCGAATGGCTGCAGGCTTACCTGGTGACCTACGCCGAGCGCGACGCGAGGCAGCTTGCGGCCATTCAGGATTTAAGCGCTTTTCAGCGGTTTTTGAAACTGACGGCGTCCCGCACGGGGCAATTGCTCAACATGCAGTCGCTGGCCAGCGACGCCGGCATCAGCGACAAAACCGCCAAGAGCTGGCTGTCCATCCTGGAGACCTGCTACCTCATCCACTACGTGCGCCCGCACTTCGCCAACTTTGGCAAGCGCCTGGTAAAGCAACCCAAGCTGTACATGACCGACGTGGGTTTGGCTGCTGCGCTGATCGGCATTCAAAACGAGGGCCAGGCGCAAACCCATCCCTTGCGGGGTGCGCTGTTTGAAACCCTGGTGGTCAACGAGTTCCTGAAAAACCGCTGCAACATGGGCTTGCGAGACCCGCTGTACTTCTGGCGTGACAACATCGGCACCGAGGTGGATTTGATAGTGGAGCGTGGCAATGAGGTTGCCGCTGTCGAGATCAAATCCGGCCTGAGCGTGGCGTCAGACGCGTTTGGCAACCTGCGCAAATGGCAAAAATACGCGTTCGAGCGCGGCAGCTTTTCTGCGGTTTACCCCGGTCTGGTTTACGGCGGGGAGGCGCGGTTCACGCGTGAAGGCGTGGACGTGTTGCCATGGGCGGGCCTGTGAGCGGCAGCACCCCGCACGTAGTAAATGTCCCATTCCCCAGTGCTGACCTCGGTAAAACCGTTGCGCAGGTAAAAACGGTTGGAGCCGCTCTGTTTGAGCGCGCCCACGTGGATCGCAAGCCCGAGTGCATCAGCCTCGGCAAACACCATGGCCAGCACGCGGGCGCCAATGCCGCGGCCCTGAAATGCAGGCCGCACATACAGGTGGTCCAGCAGCAACCCGCCGTCCTGGGGCTTGACCACGACAAAGCCCACCCGTTCGCCTGCGGCCAGAATGTGCCGCGTTGCCGCTGGCACAAAGCCGCTGCGCAGGCGCTCACCGGCGCGCACGGGGTCAAACCGGCCGAGGCGCTCCAGGCTGTCGCGCATGGCCTCCACGCGCAGCGCCACCAGGCCATCCAGGTCGGCTGCGCCCACTGGGGCAAGAGAAATGTTCATGGGTTGTGTGTTGAAAAACAAGGCCCGCAATTGCAGGCCCTTTTTTACATGGCGTTGGCAGGCGGCGTTTGACGCTGTCCGGCAGCGCAGTGCCCATAGCCTGAGCTCACCCGCGTTGACCCGCTTTAACCCGCTTTAACCCGCTTCGGGGATTGGTTTTGCCTTTTTGCCCTTGTTCTTCTTTTTGTAGGCTTCGGTCTGCGGCAGCTTGCTGCCAATTTTGTCGCCAGTGCGGGCAACGGCAGCACCCGGCTTGCCACCGTCTGCATTTCTTACGGCGTTGACTGCCTTGTCGCCGACCCGGGTGGTTGCGTCGCCCGCCTTTTTGCTGGCCGCTTCGACACGTGACATCGTGGTGGGCGCAGCGGCGGGGCTTGGCTGCGCGGCATTGGCCTGCGCAAAGGCTGAAGTGCCCCAGCCTGCGGCGCCCAAGGCCAGGATGGCGGGCAGCAGCCGCAGTGTGCTGACAGTTGATTTCATGGCGTTTGATTTCAAAAAATGCTCCTTGGAAAAAAAGTATGCGCACAGTATGCCGTTATTCGGGGCCGCTTCGTTTCCGTTTTTGTAACTTTAGAATCCTCCGTTGCGCCTTGCTAGCGCTAAAGTCCAGCTATCAACCAACCGTGACTTCAACCGGGACTTGATATTCAGCCACAGGAAACACGCCATGAAGACGTACAAAATTGCCTGCATCCCCGGCGACGGCATTGGCAAAGAGGTGGTGCCTGCCGGCCAGACGGTGCTGGAGGCGTTGCCCAGCACAAATCACAAGGCAAGCAACAACTTCAAATTTGATTTTGAAACTTTCCATCAGGGTGGTGACTGGTACCGTGCCCATGGCGAAATGATGCCGCAGAACGGCCTGGACGCACTGCGCGGCAAGGACGCCATCCTGTTCGGTTCGGCGGGTGACCCGCACATCCCCGATCACGTTACCCTGTGGGGCCTGCGCCTGAAGATTTGCCAGGGGTTTGACCAGTACGCCAACGTGCGCCCCACGCGCATTCTGCCGGGTATTGACGGGCCGCTCAAGCGCTGCGGCCCCGATGACTTGAACGGGGTCATCGTGCGCGAAAACTCCGAAGGCGAGTACGCCGGTGTGGGTGGCCGCGCGCACCAGGGCCACCCGATTGAAGTGGCGACCGACGTGAGCATGATGACGCGTGCCGGGGTGG
>JAYVNK010000259.1:0-4462 GCA_043758475.1 Comamonadaceae bacterium
GAGTTGCTGGCACGCATCCGCGCAGTGCTGCGGCGACGTGCGCCTGAGCAGGTGGGCGGTGAGGTGGCAATCGCCGGGCTGTCGCTGGACTCATCGACCTACCGGGTGATGTTTGAGGGGCAGATGCTCAAGCTCGGCCCCACTGAATTCAAGCTGCTGCAGTACCTGATGAGCCATGCCGAGCGGGTGCACAGCCGCGCGTCCCTGCTGGACAAAGTGTGGGGCGACCATGTGTTCATTGAAGAGCGCACGGTGGACGTGCACGTCAGGCGTCTGCGCGAGGCGCTGGGCGGTGCGGGGGCGATGGTTGAGACCGTGCGCGGCGCGGGGTACAGGTTGACGGCGCGGCCTGTCGGCGCGCAGGGCATTGCGATGCCTGCGCGGGTGCATGCCTGACTCGCGCCTGCCCTTCCCAGGATCAGCCAGCGCAGACGCAGGTCAGACCGGGCAAGTTTTGCCTCAGCGCTTAGCCGTGTGTAGCATCAACCCATGTTTTTGAGATTTTTCTACTTTTTCACCAGCCAACTGGCGGGCGCACTGCTGGGCTGGTTTGTTGCCGAGCAAATTGAGCCGCAGAGCACCTTGGCCGGCAGGCTTGCCGGTTCTCTGGCTGGTCTGGTGCTCAGTGGCCTGCTCTGGATGATGGTGGACGCGGTCCGCAGCGCCAGACTGCTGCGATGGCTGCGTGGTGGCGATGCGGCCAGCGCAGTGTCAATGGGTGGCTTGTGGGGCGAGGTGGCGGACCGCGCCCGCCGCCAGATGCGCGCGCGGGATCAGAACATCCACGCCAGCGACGCGCGCCTTCAGGATTTTCTTGCGGCGCTTCAGGCCTCGCCCAATGGTGTGGTGCTGCTGGATGCAGAGGCACGCATTGAGTGGTTCAACCAGATGGCGGGGTCCCACTTCGGGTTTGAAGCGCACCGTGACCTGTTGCAGCACTTTGGCAATCTGGTCCGCGATCCCGGTTTTGCGGCGTACTACGCTGGCCATGACTACCAGCGCGATGTGGTGATGCCGGGGCGTGAAAGCACCCCCACGCGCCCGGTGAAACTGGCCGTGCATCTGCATCCGTATGGTGAGGGGCGGTTGCTGCTGCTGTCGCGCGACATCACTGCGCTGGAGCAGGCCGAGGCCATGCGCCGCGATTTCGTGGCCAACGTGTCACATGAAATCCGAACGCCGTTGACGGTGCTGGCCGGTTTTGTGGAAATCTTGCAGACCCTGCCAGTGAATGCGCAGGAGCGCAAGCGCTACCTGGACTTGATGGCGCAGCAGTCGCAGCGCATGCAGACGCTGGTGAATGATCTGCTGACTTTGTCCAGGCTGGAGGGGAGCCCGGCAGTGGGAGCCACCGACTGGGTGTCCATGCATTTGCTCCTCGCCGAAGTGACAGGCGAAGCCCGTGCATTGGCTAGCGTTTTGAGGCAGGCGGCGCCTGCGTCACTTGCCGCGCGCGAGTTGCGGCTTGAAGTCACCGAGGACGCGGATATTCCCGAGGTTGCAGGCGCGCACAATGAGCTGTTGAGCGCCATGACCAATCTGGTGGGCAACGCCATCCGCTACTCTGCGCTTGGCAGCGCGATTCATGTCTGGTGGCAGCGATTGCCCGACGGCAGCGGCGAGTTTTCGGTTCAGGACGCCGGCCCCGGTTTTGCACCAGAACACATTCCCCGTTTGACCGAGCGCTTTTACCGCATTGACAGCAGCCGCTCGCGCGATACCGGAGGCACCGGCCTGGGGCTGGCGATTGTCAAGCATGTGGCGCAGCGCCATGGGGCCGAACTGCGCATCGCCAGTACACCGGGGGTGGGCTCCCGGTTCAGCATCATCTTTCCTGCGGGCCGCGTCAGGGCTGCGGCACCTGCGCCTGCATCGCGCACGGTCAGCCAGCTCGCCGATGCTGTTTCATGACACGTCTCAATATGGCCAGAAACACCAGCGCGGTCGCGCCAAGCGCGATGGCACTGGCAGCCCAAAAGGCGGCGGCCGTGCCCATAGCGGGCCATGGGCCCAGACCTTTGTAGGCCAACAGGTAGCCCCCGGCCAGCCCGCCGCCCCACAGCAGCACGCAGTACACCGCCAGCGGGGTCATGACGACCGAAAAGCAGCGCAGAAAAAACACGCACAGCGATTGCAGTGCGTCAAAGAAATGGTAAAGCGCAACCCATGCCAAAAGCGGCACAGCCATCGCCACCACGTCAGGGTTGCGGGCATAAACGTGGGCCAGAAACTCGCGAGCCAGCAGCAAGCCTCCGCACAGCACCACTGAGGCCGCCAGCACCATCTGGAACCCCAGCCGGATGGCGCCATGTGCCTTGCCAGTGTCGCCTGCGCCAAACCAGAAGCTCACGCGCGCACTGGCTGCAATGCCAACCGACAGCGGCAGCATGTACAGCACGGCGGCCAGGTTGGACGCAATCTGGTGGCTTGCCGATGCAATCACACCCAGGCGCGCAATGAACAGGGCCATCAGCGTGAACGAGGTGACCTCGACCATCACGGCCAGTCCGCCCGGAATGCCTAGCCGGGCAAATTCTGCAATTTGACGCCACTGGGGTTTCTCGGGCCGGTGCCAGATTTTGTACGGACCGTAAAAATCTTGGGTGCGCAGCATCCACAGCGCGACGCCCAGCAGGCTGTAGTTCACCACCAGCGTGGCCCAGGCACAGCCCACAGCGCCTTGGGGCTCCAGGCCCAGCCCGCCGAACGCAAACCAGATGGACAGCGGAACCTTGATGAACAATGAACCGATTTGCAGCCACGTCACCAACTGGGGTCGGCCCAGGCTCTGGTTCAGCGTGCTGTACATGCGAAACAGCAGGGCTGGTGGCAGCGCCATGGCCAGCACCGCGAGGTAGCGCTCCACCTCAAACCGCAATGCTTGGGGCACCTCGGTCCAGCGCAGGAGGGCACCGGGCGATAGCAGCACGGCCATGCCGACCACGATGGTGATGATGCACAGGTACAGCGCCTGCCGAAACGACTGCCCCACGGCTTGCTGGCGGCCCGCACCGTGCAGCCTGGCCCACACTGGCAGCAGGGCTTGCAGCACGCCCATCAGTGCGACAAAGACGCTGATGAAAATGGCTGAGCCGACTGACAGCGCAGCCAGCGATGCGTCTGAGTAGCGCCCTGCCACGATGGTGTCGGTGACGCCAAACGCCATGACCGCCAGTTGCCCCACCAGCACGGTCGCAGCATGGCGGGTGATGATTTTCAGTTCGGACAATGGATCGAAAAATATGGATCGAAAAAAGGCGAATGGATCAACAGCGTCATTGGGGAACTAGCGTGCCCGATGACGCCGCAGACTTTATGGCGCGCTGGTACAGCAGAACGTCTTCGTCCCGGTCAGATGGGCGGCTGACGGTGCTGTGCAGGGTCCATTGCGTCAGATCGACATTGGCGCCCAGTGTGCCTGCAGCATCGTTGTCCACCAGCAGCCAGGGGCAGGCCGCATGCTGCCCTGCGGGCTTCAATTTAAGTCCGGCGTGGTACTGAAAAGCGGCAATCTGCCCCCGGTTCAAGCCGTGCGATTCAACGCACGCGGGTGCCTGCACTATGGCGCTTACCTGGCGTACGACCGGCGCATAACTGCGCGCAAAGTCAAGCAACGGCAGCCACAGCGTCATGAGCAGCAGCCAGCTCAAGGCCGCACCGCCTGCGGGCAACACCAGACTTTTCCAGATGGCTGCCCGATGTCGGCCAATACGCCATTTTACGAGCCAAGCCCATGCCAGTGTTGCCAAAAAAGCTATAAAAAATGTAGCTATCGAGAAACTGGGTTCAAACCCCGGTGCCAGCCTGGCCACATTGGCCGCAGGTTGCTTTGGAATGCCCGTCTGCATGGCGATCCACACCACCCAGATGATGATGCCGCAGCCCGAAAAAAACAGCAGCGTAAACCAGTCCACCAGCGCGGCCACACTGCGCCCCAGCGTGGGCAGGGCAAAGGCCGCCAAGGCCGCCAGCGCGGGCAATGCCAGCAGCAGCGAGCGGTCCGCCGAGCCTGTCAGCAAGGTGGCGCCCAGCGCGACGGCCACAAACCACAAGGGCAGGGCCAGGTGCCGGCTCATGCTGCCTTTGAAAAGTTGCAGCCGCCAGCGCCACAGCGTCCACAGCGCCAGCGGCCAGGCGGGCCAGGTAAACCAGAGCAGCAACCGGCCAATGCTGCGCCACTGGGGCCATGCTGCTTGCGGCACCTCAATGCGCCAGCGCCACAAATCAAGGGCTGTTGCCAGCAGTGCGACGGCCAGCGTTGCCAGCGCAATGCCCCAGGCCCACAGTGCGTGCCAGGCGCGGGGTGCCGGAATGCCTGCTGTATCGCGCAGGTTATCCCCGTCATGCACGTTGCGGTAGCGGTCCAGCAGGTGGATAGCCGCGCATCCCACACCCAGCAAAACGGCCAGGGAGGGCGCGCCAGACAGCGTGAGCCCTACCAGTCCGGCAATGCCGCCAATGG
>JAYVNK010000260.1:0-4460 GCA_043758475.1 Comamonadaceae bacterium
AGCGCCTGCGCACGGGCAACAACAACGCTTCGGATGTGCCCGGTGGTGTGCTGCTTCGCAACAACATCCACATGGCCGTATGCGAAGTCGATCAGGTAAGCGAAACCCTCAAAGCCCTGCGCGCCAGCCCAGCCACGCTAAAAGCCAAGGCCAAATTCATTCTTGCGACTGACGGGCACACGCTGGAGGCTGAAGAAATCGTCACCGGTGAAACCATCACCTGCGCCTACGCAGACTTCCCAAACCACTTCGGCTTCTTCCTCCCGCTGGCGGGCATCTCCACCATCAAGGAGATCAAAGACAACCCGATCGACGTGCGCGCCACCGGGCGGCTCAACAAACTGTCTGTAGAGCTGCTCAAAGACAACCCCGATTGGGGTAAAGCTGATCGCCGGCACGACATGAACCACTTCATGGCACGGCTGATTTTTTGCTTTTTTGCCGAAGACACCGACATCTTCAATGGCGAAGGCCTGTTCACCCAAACCGTGGAGCAAATGAGCGAGCGCAGCGCGGGCAACACGCATGAAGTGATTGAAGCCATCTTTCGCGCGATGAACACCAAGCTGGGCACGCGCCACCTGCCCTCGACGGACTACCCCGACCTGCCCGGCCTTCCAAAGCAACCCAAACTCCCCAACTGGGCCAACGGCTTTCCGTATGTCAACGGCGGCCTGTTCTCTGGCAGTACCGACGTGCCACGCTTCAGCCGCATGGCCCGCACCTACCTGATGCATGCAGGCATTCTGAAATGGCGCGAGATCAACCCCGACATTTTCGGCAGCATGATCCAGGCCGTGGCGGATGACGAAGAGCGCGGCGCATTGGGCATGCATTACACCAGCGTGCCGAATATCTTGAAAGTGCTTAACCCGCTGTTTTTAGACGACTTACGGGCCCAGCTTGAAGCGGCTGGCGACAACCGCGCCAAACTGCTCAACCTGCGCAAACGCATGGCCCGCATCCGCGTGTTTGACCCGGCTTGCGGCTCGGGCAACTTTTTGGTGATTGCCTACAAGCAAATGCGCGAGATTGAAACGCAAGTGAATCAGCGGCGCGGCGAATCACATCAGCGCTCAGCCATCCCCCTCACCAACTTTCGCGGCATCGAGCTGCGCGACTTCCCCGCCGAAATCGCCCGCCTCGCCCTCATCATTGCCGAGTTTCAGTGCGACGTGAAATACCTGGGGCAAAAAGACGCGCTGCTGGAATTTTTGCCCTTAAGCCATGAAAACTGGATCGTCTGCGGCAATGCCTTGCGGCTGGATTGGCTAGGCGTGTGTCCACCCACAGGTACGGTCGTGAAGCTGCTGGGTGACGATTTGTTCAACACGCCGCTAGACCAGACGGAGATGGATTTCGCGAATGAAGGTGGGGAGACGTTTATTTGTGGGAATCCGCCGTATTTAGGAAGCAGGTCTCAAGACGAAACTCAAAAAGACGAATTAAATCGAATTTTTTCCTCGCACACCAAAAACTGGAAATCTTTGGACTATGTGGCTGGCTGGTTTGCTCTCGCCGCGAAATACGGAGCGGAAGCGAAATCAACCGCAGCCTTCGTCGCCACAAATTCAATTTGCCAGGGAATTCAAGCTCCGATTTTGTGGCCATTGATTTCATCGTTGGGTTCGGAAATTGTTTTTGCTCATACGAGTTTCAAGTGG
The DNA here is from genome assembly GCA_043758475.1 of Comamonadaceae bacterium. GTDB lineage: Bacteria > Pseudomonadota > Gammaproteobacteria > Burkholderiales > Burkholderiaceae_C > JANYCG01. The sequence continues at coordinate 1,665 of JAYVNK010000260.1, forward strand.
CAAAACCTTGCCAGCAAGAATGCTGGCGTGACAGTTGTCGTGGTCGGTCTCGGTACAACAAAACCTTTCAATCGACGACTATTTTCTATTTCAGACGATGGTTCCGTCTCACTTAGAGAGGCGCCGAACATCAACGCATACTTGGTACCGAGCGCGAACATCGTAATTGAAAAGCGAAGCACCCGATCTTGGTCTCAAGGGGAAATGACTTTTGGTAACACGCCGATTGATGGTGGAAATTTACTATTGTCTAAAGACGAGGTTTTGGAGCTTGGCCTGGAGGAAGATCAGGTACAGAAATTCATTCGCCCTATCTACGGTTCCGCCGAGTTCATTAAGGGTATGCAGCGCTACTGTCTTTGGATTGAAGATGGGCAGGTTGACGACGCGCTCGCAATACCTTCGATTCGGATTCGAATTGAGCGCGTGAGGGCCTTGAGGCTCAATGGCGGAACGACCGCTCGAGACATCGCAGATCGGCCACATCAGTTTCAAAGGATGTTTTCTGGACGAGAGAACACAATTGTTGTGCCCATCCATACCAGTGAGACTCGGGAGTACTTACCGGTAGGACTGTTGTCGTCGGATATGGTTGTTACTAACGCAGTATGCGCCCTCTACGATGTTCCCCTCTGGAACTTAGCCCTCATCGCCTCCCGCATCCACCTCGTCTGGATCGGCACCGTCTGCGGCAAGCTGGAAACCCGTTACCGCTACTCCAACACTCTAGGCTGGAACACCTTTCCCGTCCCCCTGCTCACCGAGCAAAACAAGGCCGACCTGACCGAATGCGCTGAAAACATCTTGCTCGCCAGAGAAGCGCATTTCCCCGCCACGATTGCTGACCTGTACGACCCTGCGGCCATGCCTGACAACCTGCGCGCCGCCCACGCTAGAAACGACGAAGTGCTGGAGCGCATCTACATTGGGCGGAGGTTTAAAAACGACACCGAGCGGCTGGAAAAGCTGTTTGAGCTGTATACGAAGATGACGACGTTAACGGCCAAAGTCGCACCCAACGTTAAAAAGGGGAAGAAAACACCATGAGCACGGCGCGTGTACCCCCATCACCGCTTTTACCGCCAGCGGAAAGCCTAACCGTCGAGTTCAAGAGCGACCGCACGCGTCTGTCTGACTATGAGCTGGTCGAGGCTCTGGTATGTCTGGTCAACACCGACGGCGGGGAACTCTGGCTGGGGGTGGAAGACGACGGCACCCCCACCGGCCTGCATGTGGCGCACCAGAATCTGGCCGGTTTGCCAGCAATGGTGGCGGCCAAAACATCGCCCTCGTTGGCAGTGACTGTTCATGTGTTTGAGATTTCTGGCATCAATGTTGCGCAAATCGTGGTGCTCAAATCCAGCACGGAAGTGGCGACAACGGCAGGCATGTATCTGCGTCGCCGACTAAAGCACGATGGCACGCCCGAATGCACACCGATGCTGCCGCATGACCGCAGCAGCCGTGCGGGGCGGTTTGGTCTGGCCGATGTTTCAGCCCAAGCCGTGGCGGGTGCGACACTGGCCGACTTTGACCCTCTGGAACGTGAGCGCTTGCGCCAGGCCATACGCCAATACGGTGGTGACCGCGTGCTGCTGGAGCTGGATGACGAGGGTCTGGATGGTGCTTTGGGGTTCACCGTGCGCACGCCAGCCGGTGAGCGCACGCCAACACTCACCGGTTTGCTGGTGATGGGCCGAGAAAGTGCATTGCGCGAACGTGTTCCCACACATGAATTGGCATTTCAGGTGTTGGCACGGGAAACGGTGTCGTTCAATGAATTCCGGCGCTTCCCTTTGCTGAAGGCGCTGGACTGGCTTGAAACCAATTTCCGCCCCTACAACCCAGAAAAGGAAGTGCAGATCGGGCTGTTCCGGGTGCCGGTTCCCAAGGTAGATATGGGGGCTTTTCGTGAAGCGGTGGCCAATGCGCTGGTGCACCGGGACTATCACCGACTGGGGGCCACGCATGTGCGGCTTGATGACCACGGGCTGACCGTCAGTAACCCGGGCGGGTTGGTTGAGGGCGTGACACTGCACAACCTTTTGACCACCGAGCCGCGCCCGCGCAACCCTGCTTTGGCTGATGCGATGAAGCGGATCGGCATTGTTGAACGCTCAGGGCGCGGCGTGGACAAGATTTACCGTGGCATGTTGCGTTTTGGTCGCCCCGAGCCGGATTACAGCCGCACCGATGTGAACAGCGTCGTTTTGCAGATGTCCACAGTGGAGGCGGATGAGCTTTTTCTGCAAATGGTGGTTGAGCAGGAGAACAAGCAAAACGGGGCCGCGCTGCCGATTGACAGCCTGATTGCACTGGCTGTGCTACGTGAGCAAAAACGCCTTGGCATGGATGAACTCGCCCGCCATATTCACAGGGATTCAACCCAAGCCCGCCGCACGCTGGAGCAGTTGGTGGAAGCGGGTCTGGTGCAGCCTCATGGCAACACCCGAAATCGCAGCTACACCTTGTCGGCCAGGATGTATCAAGCCAAGGGCAATCAGGTGGCGTACACACGGCAGGCGGGATTTAGCAGCCTGCAACATGAGCAGATGGTGTTAAGCCACGTGCAGCACCATGGCCGTATCCAGCGCAATGAGGTCATCGACTTGTGCCATTTGAGCCGCGACCAGGCTGCCAAATTGTTGAAGCGCCTCAAAGCCGATAGCAAGCTCATGCAGCATGGAGAACGCCGCGGCGCGTTTTACACATTGACTGGGAATGAGCCGTTATGAGCCGTTGTGAGCTTTTTATGAGCTTGTGCGCTGGAAAATTTTGATCGGGTTTTGATTTTTC
>JAYVNK010000261.1:0-4459 GCA_043758475.1 Comamonadaceae bacterium
CAGCAGCAGCGACACACACAGCCCTGAAATCGCAAGGCGGATGCTTGATCTATTGCAGTTCATCATGGTTTAGCCCTTAAATAGTGATGTGGAAACGTCTACTTTAGACCCAAACGATGCATCAGGTCGTAGAGGGTTGGGCGGCTCACTCCCAGCAATTCCGCCGCTTTCACCACATTCCCGTTGACCCTGCCAAGGGCCGCGATGATGGCGTTCGTCTCTGCGTTGTCACGGATCGTGCGTAAATCAAACGCATTGTCCGGTTCATCCAGTGCAGGATTTTTGAGCCCAATGTCCAGTGACGAGATCTGGTTGCCGTCGACCATGATGACCGCCCGTTTGATGCAGTTTTCCAATTCCCGAATATTGCCCGGCCAAGAGTGCACTTCAATCGCACGAATAGCATCATCAGCCAACAGCAAAGAGCCGCGATTTTGCTCCTGGGAAAACCGGCGAACGAATGCGTGCGCCAGCAATGCAGGGTCTCCCACCCGCGCCCGCAACGGAGGAATATTGACGACGATCTCGGCCAGGCGGTAATACAGGTCTTCGCGAAACCGGTTTTCCTTGCTCAGGGCATTCAAGTCCTGATGCGTCGCGCAGACAATCCGCACATCCACCGGTATTTCCTGGCGGCCGCCAATTCGCTCGATGGTTCTTTCCTGGATGAAGCGAAGTAATTTGGCCTGCAGGGGAAATGGCAAGTCGCCGATTTCATCCAGCATCAAGGTGCCACCGTTCGCCGTCTCAATCTTGCCAAGCGTCATCTTGGCAGCCCCGGTAAAGGCACCTTTTTCGTAGCCAAACAGCTCGCTCTCCAGCAGGTTTTCCGGTATCGCTGCACAGTTGATGGCAACAAACTTGCCAGTACGCCTGGAGGAGGACTGATGCAGGCCGCGTGCCAGCACTTCCTTGCCGGTGCCACTCTCACCCAACAGCATCACCGTGGCATTGCTGCTGGCCACTTTTTCAATCGTGCGGCAAATGCGCAGCATTTCCGGGTCGCGCGTCATCAGGCCTGCCAGCGCATCGGGCTGATGCAGGGCCAGAAGCCTGCGGTTCTCCCGCTGCAATTCAAACAGCTTGAAGGCACGACTGATCGTCAAGGCCAACAGTTCTGGCTCGAACGGTTTGGCGAAAAAGTCGTAAGCACCCAGCGCAATGGCGCGCAAGGCATTGGCCTGGTCGTTTTGCCCCGTCAATACAATGACTTTGGTGTCGGAATCCACCGCCAGAATCTGCTCCAGCAGTTTGAAACCTTCTGACACGGAATCAGCATCTGGGGGCAGCCCCAGGTCCATGGTGACCACCGCTGGCGAGTGCCTGCGCAACTGGATCAAGGCACTTTCCCGGTCGTTCGCCGTTACTGAATCAAACTGGTCGAGCGACCACTTGATCTGCTTCTGCAAAGCGATGTCGTCTTCAACGATCAGGAGCGAGCGCATTCTGTCAGTGGTCATGAGGATTCCAGCGCGTGAAGATCTGATTCATTGTGAATTTCGAAGATGGGCAACAGTATTGTGACCTTCGTTCCCCGGTTCAATTCGCTGTCAACTTCGATCTTTCCACCCAATTCCTGTACGTATTGAAAACTCTCATAGGCACCAATGCCCATTCCTGCCTGCTTAGTGGTCTGAAATGGCTTGAAAAGGCGGTCCCGGATGAAGTCTTGCGACATGCCTGACCCCGTGTCACCCACCTCAATCCGGGCCTGCCCGCCCAGCCTGCCAAGTGTCAACCAAACCCTGCCAGCGGCCCCTGTGGCATCAAACGCGTTTTGAACAACGTGCCCAATGATGCGTTCCAGGCGCTCTGCGTGCCCACGGGTCCCAATCCGGTCAATCACATCAACCTCCAGCTTGCGACCGCGTCCCAACGCCACTGCTGCAATACGCTCCACAATTTCGCAAAGATCAACGCCAACCGCCGTGCCGGGCGGTGTTGCGCCTTCTCTCAATTGCAACATGAGCTGGCGCATGCGGTCGAGGGAATTTTCCACAGTCATCAACATATCTTGCTGAAATTCCGGGTTTTGGCTGTGGCGCTGGGCGTTCTTCAGCATCAAGGCCAGTTGTGTCACGATATTTTTAAGGTCGTGGACCACAAAGGCGGACATCCGGTTGAAGGCATCGAACTTGCGCACCTCCAGCAAGGCCTCGGTCGCCTGCATCTGTGCCAAAAAGCTGGCCGCCTGGCGTCCCGCAGTTTTCAGCAGGTCGTTCACCTCCCAGTTCACATCAACCCGCGTGCGTGCCCTCGCAAGCACGACAAAACCTATCATTTCCTCCCCTACAGTCAGGGGAACAATCAGCCACGCTTGCTCAATTTCCCGCAGCCACAGTGGCAGCGTCAGCGCACCATACCTGCGGGCAGAGGACCGGTACTCCTCCAGATTAATGACCCAGCCGCTGCTGGCCATGAACTCGCACAAAGCAGAGTTTGCATCTTCCTTGACGCTTGACTGGGCCAAGTTCCAGCGCGCGGCCTGGCTGAATGTCGGCTCACCCCGGTTTTTCATCCACAGCCCCCCCCCCGGGCTTTCCAGCAGATCAGCCAGCCCCCGAACCACCTGCTGCCCCATTTCCTGCGGGGAGTTCTGGCCCGACAGGGTTTTTGTGAATCTCAGCCATTCCTCGCGGTAATCGTAGCGGTAGCGGAAAAAATGCTTGCCAAGCATCACCCGCAATTTGGCACGCACTGTGCCGGAAAGCGCCAGCACAATCAGCAACAGCAGGCCAAAGAAAACCAGGCCGAGCTGCAAGGCCCGGCCCCACTCGCCCCCAAAATACCTGACGTAGTAACCCACGCCAGAGACGAAGATCAGATAGAGCCCTGCGATGAGCAGGGTCGCCGAGTGAAATGCCACTTTTCTTGATAGCTGGATCTTGGAAATCCAGTTGGCCCGTCGTGTGCAGGCAAGCAGCAGCAAAGGCATCATCAGGGTGTGCGCAGCTCCCCGAATACTGACTGCATCGCTGTCAAGCCGGTTGAAAAGAACGGCTTGCGAGTACAGGTATACGTCGAACGAAGCTGTGCCCGCCAGCCCGAGGCACAGAGGCTTCACGTTCCAGCGGGAGTCCTCCGACACATTCCTGAAGAGCTGTTCAACCAGCACCAGTGCGAAAACAGGCAGCGCCATGGCGCTGAACAAAACCAGGCGCGAGGGATCACCGAGAACGTTGATGTTCAAGGTGCCAAAGAGTCGGGCAACAACGCCAAAAAACACCAGCGCAAGAGCGGTTGCTGCCATCCAGGCCGGACCAGCAGACGATTTTCCAGGCTCATTCGGTCGCAGTAACAGCAGCAGAAATGCAAACCAGCATCCGTAACGGAGCAAGTCTGCCAGATCCCCGGCCAGCAAAAAGAAAGTGTGCCCGGTGTAAAGGAAAACCAGAATCAACCAGCCCCAGACAGAACACAATGCGACGGCTGAAAACAGGGCCGCTCTTGGCAAATCTCTAGGGGCAGCCAAAACCCCGAGTTGCAGCAAGCGCAGTGCAAAAATCAGGTAGGCTGCACCGACCAGGCCATAACTCCAGGCTGTCAACGCGGCATGGCCACTGTCCATGTCAATGCCCCACCGGCTACTGCGCGCCTTTGCCCGTCAAAACCACGCCAACGGTTTCAAACAGGATGACAAGATCGAGAAACCAGGTGTGGTTTTTGACGTAGTAGAGATCGTATTGAAGCTTTTCCGCTGAATCTTCCATGGTGGCGCCATAGTGGTAACGCACCTGCGCCCAGCCCGTCAACCCAGGTTTGACGCTCAGGCGCACCGAATAGTAGGGGATTTCCTGCGTCAATTTGTCGACGAAAAAAGGGCGCTCAGGGCGCGGGCCCACGAGGCTCATGTCGCCATTCAGGACGGTGATCAGCTGTGGCAACTCATCAATGCGCAGTTTGCGGATGATGCGGCCAACGCGGGTCACTCGGTCGTCCTGCGCCGCAGCCCAAACCGGCTTGCCGTCTTTTTCTGCGTCAGTGCGCATGCTTCGAAACTTCACTACGCTGAAAAGTCGCCCATTCAAGCCGACGCGTTCCTGCAAATACAAGATGGGGCCACCGCTTTCCAGCAAAATCAAAATGCCTGTGAGCAGCATGACTGGCGCGGACACAATGATCAGGACCGTTGCAAAAACTATGTCAAACACGCGTTTCACCAGGGTGCGCAACACGCCCTGGTTAAAGCCATCGCCAAAAATCAGCCAGCCGGGGTTGACGGAATCCAGCCTGATCTGGCCCAGCGTTTTCTCAAAGTGGGTTGCAATGTCCACCACCCGCACGCCGTGCAGCTTGCAATCCAGCAGCTCACGTAACGGCATGCTGCCGCCACGGCGCTCGGCCAAGGCCACCACAATTTCATCGACCTGCTCGTCAACAACAATGTCGGTCAGGGATTTGTCGGGCGTCAGCACCCCCCAGGCAGACACCTCGGTCACTGCTTCGTTGGGGCCGGCAA
>JAYVNK010000262.1:0-13447 GCA_043758475.1 Comamonadaceae bacterium
CGATGGCCACGCCAAGGCCGTTTTGAACTTGGGGGATGGCACCCGTGCCGCGGTAAACGCGCAGGCCAGGGCGGCTGACGCGCTCAATGCGCTCGATCACGGGGCGACCGGCGTAGTATTTCAAGGCAATTTCAAGCTCGGTCTTGCCGTCTTCAGTTTTCACCTGGAAACCGTCGATATAGCCTTCCTCTTTCAGCACTTGGGCTATGGCCACCTTCACCTTGGAAGAAGGCACAGACACAGTCGTTTTTGCAACCATCTGCGCATTGCGGATGCGCGTCAACAGGTCGGCGATGGGATCACTCATGCTCATGTTTATATCTCCTGTCGCTTACCAGCTGGCCTTGACGATGCCGGGGATTTCTCCGGCAAAAGCCATTTCACGAATCTTTGCGCGCGCCAGACCGAAGTGCTGAAACGTGCCGCGAGGGCGACCGGTAATGGAACAGCGGTTGCGTTGACGCGTCGGATTTGCATTGCGCGGCAGTTTTTGCAGCGCGAGGCGAGCCTCCGCGCGTTCTTCGTCGCTGCGCTTGGCGTCGTTTGCAATGCCTTTGTATTCCGCGTGTTTTTTCGCGTACTTGGCAACCAAATTGTCGCGCTTGAGTTCGCGCTGGATTAAAGCCATTTTTGCCACAGGTCGCCTCAGTTCTTGAACGGGAAACGGAAACCAACAAGCAGAGCCTTGCACTCTTCGTCAGTCTTGGCCGTTGTGGTGATGCTGATATTGAGTCCACGCAAGGCGTCGACCTTGTCGTATTCAATTTCAGGGAAAATAATCTGCTCTTTCACGCCGATGTTGTAGTTGCCACGGCCATCAAAAGCGCGTCCGGAGATGCCACGGAAGTCGCGCACCCGGGGCAACGCTACAGTGACGAAACGGTCCAGAAATTCGTACATCTGCACGCCGCGCAGTGTGACCATGCAGCCGATGGCCTGGTCTTCACGGATTTTGAAGCCGGCAATGGCCTTTTTGGACTTGGTCACCACAGGCTTCTGGCCCGCGATTTTGGTGAGGTCACCCACCGCGTTGTCCATGACTTTCTTGTCAGCGACCGCTTCGCTCACACCCATGTTGAGCGTGATCTTGGTCAAACGCGGAACTTGCATTGGCGAGGTGTAGCCAAATTTGGCCATCAGCTCGGGCGCGAGTTTTCCGCGGTAGTGTTGTTGTAAACGTGCCATCATGAGTATCCTTAGGCGTTCTTGATTTCTTCGCCGCTGGACTTGTAAACGCGAACGCGTTTGCCGTCACCCAGCAGCTTGATGCCAACGCGGTCAGCCTTGCCCGTTGCGGCATTGAAAATTGCCACGTTGGACTGGTGAATTGGCATGCTCTTTTCAACGATGCCGCCCACTGCGCCTTTGAGCGGATTCGGCTTGGTGTGCTTCTTGACCAGATTGATGCCCTCAACCATCACATGGGAGTCATCTTTGCGCAGCGTAATCTTTCCGCGCTTGCCCTTGTCACGCCCGGCCAGGACAATGACCTCGTCACCTTTGCGAATCTTGTTCATCGCGTTTCCTTACAGAACTTCAGGAGCCAAGGACACGATCTTCATGAACTTCTCGGTGCGCAGTTCGCGCGTCACGGGTCCGAAGATGCGGGTGCCGATGGGCTCCAGCTTGGCGTTGAGCAACACAGCTGCGTTGCTGTCGAATTTGACCAGCGAGCCGTCGCCGCGACGGATGCCCTTGGCAGTGCGGACCACCACGGCGCTGTAGATTTCACCTTTTTTGACGCGGCCACGGGGAGCGGCTTCTTTGATGCTCACCTTGATAACGTCGCCCACGCTTGCGTACCGACGCTTGGACCCACCCAGCACTTTGATGCACAGGACGGATTTAGCGCCAGTATTGTCGGCAACTTCCAATCGGGATTCAGTCTGGATCATTTTGTATATTCCCAACTTGCACCATGGGCTCATCGGAGCCCGTGGTCAGTCTTGGGCCCGTCAACCTTGATGCAAACCACTCACATCAAGACGTTTGGGCAGAAACTTGTATGGCTTTTTCAAGCTAAGACTGCGATTATGCCAGAGAATTCTGGCGACTGTCAAGCGCTTTGTTATGGCAAACGCAAATAGCCTTTTGCCAGCACAGAAAAAGCTTCCAGCTGCGGGGCTATGCCGGTCTCAAGCGAAAGGATTTGCCCGGTTTTGGCAGCAACGGAGGTGGCCAGACGGGCATCCAGAAACAACAGGCGGGAGCGTCGGGCCAGCACGTCCTCCACCGTGCGCGCATACTCAAACCGCGCAGCAAACCGGACCATCGCCTCGGTCAAACCAGGGGCGATTTCCACCCCCGCGCCTGGCAAGGCCTCCATCGCCGCCTGCTCAACCCCATACGAATGCCCGCCAGGTGGCTTGCTGATGGACGTGTAGCCGCCGGTATGCGATGCGTCGGAGCCCAGCAACATCAAGTGCTCGGTGACGCCCGCCGCCCGCCGCTTGAGCAATAATTTCTCGAAGCATTTGTCCAGCACGTCTTCCGCCATAGCGCGATACGTCGTCCATTTGCCACCCGTCACGGTGACCAGGCCACTGCGGCTAACCAGCACCGTGTGCTCACGGCTCAGCCCTTTGGTGTTGTCGCCGTCGTCATCCTGCGGCTTCACCAGGGGCCGCAGGCCAACCCACACGCTTTTCACATCGGCCCGAGTTGGCCCACGTTTCAAATAACGGGCCGACTCGTTCAAGATGAAATCAACCTCTTCCTTGAACGGCTGCGGTTCCCGTGCCAGATCGTTCCTGGGCGTGTCGGTGGTGCCCAAAATGACTTTGCCCAGCCATGGCACGGCAAACAAAACCCGGCCATCGGCGGTCTTCGGCACCATTAGCCCCACGTCAGCCTGCAAAAACTCGCGGTCCACCACCACGTGCACTCCCTGGCTGGGCGCCACCATGGGTTTGGTAGGTTTGCGGCCGTCGTTGGGGTTGGCGGCCCCGTCTTTCTCACGCAGTTCATCGACCCAGACACCCGCTGCATTGATAACGCAGCGGGACTGAAGCTTGATGCGCCGCCCGGTCTCGGCGTCTTCACACAACAGCCCGGCCACCTTGCCACCCGCAAAAAACAAATCCACCGCCTTGCAGTAGTTGACCAACAATGCGCCATGCCTGGCAGCGGTTCGCGCCAGCGCGAGCGCCAGGCGGGCATCGTTGAACTGGCCATCCCAGTACTTGACGCCACCTTTCAGGTCCTGCGGCAGCGCAGCGGGAAGCTCCTGCAGCGTCTCGGCCCGGCTCAAAAACTCGGTCTTGCCCAAGCCTGCTTTGCCCGCCAGAGCGTCGTACATTTTGAGGCCCGCGCCGTAAAACGGAGTCTCCCACCACTTGTAAGAGGGCATGATGAACGGCAGCGGCTGCGCCAGGTGTGGCGCGTTTTTCAGCAGCGTGGTGCGTTCATGCAAAGCCTCGCGCACCAGTGAGATATTGCCCTGCGCCAGATAGCGCACGCCGCCATGAACCAGCTTGGTGGCCCGCGACGACGTGCCCTTGGCAAAATCGTACGACTCCACCAGCACCACGCTAAAACCCCGCGCGGCGGCGTCCAGCGCCACGCCCAGGCCGGTGGCGCCACCGCCGACTATGGCGATATCGTAGGTGTGAGGCTTTGCCAGGCGTGCCATCAGTTGGTCACGGCGGGTCAGCAGGGGGTTTGATTCCATGCCCATAGATGAGGATTCTCGTTCTTTCAACTCAGTGCGTCACAGGCCGATGCGAACACGGGTAAGCTGTCAGAACAAAGGGCCGTGCCGCAGATTTGCGGGCACGGCTACATTGCGAGGTCGACAAACTGCCCGCTGGCTCTTTAGCGAACCTTGCCGTTTTTCCACGCATTCAGGAGCGTGTCGTACGCAATTGTTTCACCCTTGGGCTTCTCATTGGCGAGCTTCTTCCAGGGAGCCCCTTTATCACTCAGGTATTTGTTGGGATCGCCTTTGGGGTTGAGCTTGGGCGCGCAATGCGACATTCCTGCGCGCTCCAGACGGCTCATCACCTGATCCATCTCTTCGGCAAGATTGTCCATTGCCGCCTGCGGCGTCTTCTCCCCCGTCACCGCCACCGCCACGTTCTTCCACCACAACTGCGCCAGCTTTGGATAATCTGGCACATTGGTGCCCGTAGGCGTCCACGCCACCCGTGCGGGGCTGCGGTAAAACTCGATGAGACCCCCATACTTTTGCGCATTTTGCGTAAAGTAATCGTGCCGGATATCACTGTCCCGAACGAAAGTCAGACCGGTGATCGACTTTTTCAGAGAGACCGTCTTGCTCGTGACGAACTGGGCGTACAGCCAGGCGGCAGCCACCTTGTTGGCATCATGATCCTTGAAAAAAGTCCAGGAGCCAACGTCCTGGTAACCGTTCTGCATACCCTGCTTCCAGTAGGGGCCGTTCGGACCGGGAGCCATGCGCCATTTGGGCGTGCCATCAGCATTCACCACTGGTAGCCCGGTCTTCACCATATCCGCCGTGAATGCGGTGTACCAAAAAATCTGCTGGGCAATCTGACCTTGCGCCGGAACCGGGCCCGCTTCGCCAAAGGTCATCCCACTGGCCTCCTTGGGTGCGTATTTTTTCATCCAGTCGATGTATTTGGTAAGCGCATACACTGCGGCTGGCGAGTTGGTAGCGCCGCCGCGAGACACGGATGCACCCACCGGCGTGCACTTGTCTGCGCCGACTCGAATACCCCACTCATCAACAGGCAGCCCGTTCGGAATGCCGACATCCGCAGTGCCTGCCATTGACAGCCAGGCATCGGTAAACCGCCAGCCCAGCGAAGGGTCTTTTTTGCCATAATCCATGTGCCCGTAGATGGGTTTTCCGTCAATGGTCTTCACGTCTTCGCTGAAGAAGGCCGCAATGTCTTCGTAGGCGCTCCAGTTCAGCGGCACGCCCAGGTCATACCCGTACTTCGCCTTGAACTTGTCCTTGAGATCCTGGCGGGCAAACAGATCGGCACGGAACCAGTAAAGGTTGGCAAATTGCTGATCAGGCAACTGGTACAGCTTTTTATCCGGCGCTGTGGTGAAGCTGGTGCCAATGAAGTCCTTCAAGTCCAGGTTCGGGTTGGTGTATTCCTTGCCCTTGCCAGCCATGTAGTCGGTCAGATTCATGATCTTGCCATAGCGGTAGTGCGTACCGATCAAGTCAGAGTCAGAAATCCAGCCGTCGTAAATAGACTTGCCCGATTGCATCGAGGTCTGAAGTTTCTCCACCACATCACCCTCCTGGATGATGTCGTGCTTGACCTTGATGCCGGTAATTTCCTCGAAGGCTTTGGCCAGCGTCTTGCTCTCGTACTCGTGTACGGTGAGCGTTTCCGACACCGTACTGATTTCGTTGACGCCTTTGGCCTTGAGCTTCTTGGCTGCATCAATAAACCACTTCATCTCTGCCGCCTGCTGATCCTTGGACAGCGTTGAAGGCTGGAACTCGCTGTCGATCCACTTTTTGGCGGCGGCCTCATCGGCCCAAGCCTGGCTGCTCACCGCGCTGGCGATGGCCACCGTCAATACGGAATACAGTAATTTCATGTCCGTTCTCCTCGTTTGTACGACCCCTGATTCAAAGGACACTTCGGCTCCAGGGGGAACAAGCCGATCCTTGAAACTGTGTTAGCTATCCTTTTCGCATAATGAGCGCCAGCAACAGCATCGAAAAGACGAAACTGATCCAGATCGAAGGTTCGGCCTCCAGCCCCATCCCGACCACCAGTTTGCCACCCAGACCCACAAAGGCCAGATTCACATAGGCAGCGGCAAGAAGCCCGATAAACAGCCGGTCGCCACGCGTCGTGTCGAGCGGAAGAAAACCCCGGCGCGTCGCCGTGGGAGACTTGATTTCCCAATAAGTCATGCCACACAACATGAGAAAAATACCGCTGAAAAAAACAGCAACAGGCAAAGTCCAGGCCATCCATTCAAGCATTGGAAACTCCATTCAGACGCGTCCCATCGCGAAACCTTTGGCGATGTAGTTGCGAACAAACCAGATCACGATGGCACCCGGAACAATCGTCAATACCCCCGCAGCCGCCAGCGTCGCCCAGTCCATTCCCGAAGCAGACACTGTGCGGGTCATGATTGACACAATCGGCTTAGCATTCACACTGGTCAGCGTTCTTGCCAACAGCAGTTCTACCCAGCTGAACATAAAGCAGAAAAAAGCCGCCACTCCGACCCCCGCCTTGATCAGCGGCAGGAATATCGTGATGAAAAACCGGGGGAAAGAATAGCCGTCGATATAGGCAGTTTCATCAATCTCACGCGGAATTCCGCTCATGAAACCTTCAAGTATCCAGACGGCCAGCGGAACGTTGAACAGGAGGTGCGCCAGAGCCACAGCAAGGTGCGTGTCCATCAGGCCCACCGTGGTGTAGAGCTGGAAAAAAGGCAGTAAAAAGACGGCCGGAGGCGTCATGCGATTGGTCAGCAGCCAGAAAAACACCTGCCTGTCGCCCAGAAAGCTGTAGCGCGAAAAAGCATAGGCGGCGGGCAATGCCACGGCGAGGGAAATCACCGTGTTAATGCCCACATAAATCAGGCTGTTGATGTAGCCTGAATACCACGACACATCGGTCAGGATGGTTTTGTAATTGGCCCAGGTAAAGTGCTCTGGAAACAGCGAGAAGCCCGCGACGATTTCATTGTTGGTCTTGAACGACATGTTGACCATCCAGTAGATGGGCAGCAGGGCAAACACCATGTAGGCGATCAAAAACAGCGACCGCTTCTGGAATTTGGTGCTATTCATGCCCACCCTCCTTTGACTGGGTGCCCACGCGCTGCATCCAGTTGTACAAAATAAAGCACAGTAGCAGGATGATCAGGAAATAAATAAGCGAAAAGGCGGCGGCCGGTCCAAGGTCAAACTGCCCGACCGCCTTTTGCGTGAGGAACTGCGACAGGAATGTAGTGGAGTTGCCTGGTCCGCCGCCCGTCAGCACAAATGGCTCGGTATAAATCATGAAGCTGTCCATAAAGCGCAGCAGCACGGCAATCATCAGCACGCCGCGCATTTTGGGTAGCTGCACGTACCAGAAAACATCAAGCTTGCTGGCACCATCGATGCTGGCAGCCTGGTAGTAGGCATCCGGGATGGAGCGCAGGCCCGCGTAGCCAAGAAGCGCCACGAGTGGCGTCCAGTGCCATACATCCATCAGCAGCACCGTCAACCAGGCATGGACCGCGTTGCCTGTATAGCTGTAGTCAATGCCCATACCCTGCAAGGCTGCGCCCAGCAGGCCGATATCGGTACGCCCGAAGATTTGCCAAATCGTGCCCACCACATTCCAAGGAATCAGCAATGAGAGCGACACAATCACCAGCACCGCAGACGATTTCCAGCCCTGCGCTGGCATCGACAGCGCAAGCAGGATGCCCAGCGGCAATTCCACCGCCAGCACCGAACATGAAAAGGTAAGCTGACGCAGCAAAGCGCCGTGCAACTCTTCATCCCGCATGACGGCTGCGAACCACTCGGTGCCGACAAACACGCGGCGCTCGGGTGAAATGATGTCCTGCACCGAGTAGTTCACCACCGTCATCAACGGCAAAATAGCCGAGAAAGCAACGCAAATCAGCACCGGCAGGATTAAAAACCACGCCTTCTGGTTCACTGGTTTGGTGGTTGTGCTCATGCAATGATCTCCTCATGCCTGTAGAAGCAGGTGTGCTCGCCCACCACCTTCAACCAGACCGGATCTCCAGGTAACGGCAGCACCGCACCAGCCGACAGTCTTGCCTTGACCGTGTGGCCTGCAAGTTCTGCGCTCAACATCACGTGGGTGCCAACATCCTGAATTTTGGACACCGTCATCTGCAATGCGCCTGGCGCACTGCCAGGTACCGGCACGACGTACTCCGGGCGCACACCCAGCGTCACCTCGCCGGATGGCAAGGCTCGCCCCGGCGGCATTGGCAGGACAAATCCAGCCACGGTGATGCGGTCACCATTCACCTGGCCAGGCAGGAAATTCATGCCCGGCGAGCCGATGAAATGCCCCACAAAGGCATGGCTTGGCCGCTCAAACAGATCGGCAGCAGAACCAATTTGCACCGCACGCCCCCGTGTCATGACCACGACCTGCTCAGCAAAAGTGAGCGCCTCGACCTGATCATGGGTCACATAGATAAGCGTCAGCTTGAGCTCGTGATGAATTTGCTTCAGCTTGCGACGCAATTGCCATTTGAGGTGCGGGTCAATCACCGTTAGCGGCTCGTCGAACAAGACCGCCGATACATCAGGACGAACCAGACCCCGCCCCAGGGAAATCTTCTGTTTCGCGTCCGCAGCAAGGCCCGCCGCACGCTGATTTAGCTGGCCGCTCATCTCCAGCATCTCGGCAATCTCGCCAACGCGTTTGTTGATCTGATCCTTGGGCATTTTGCGGTTGCGCAGAGGGAACGCCAGGTTTTCTGCCACCGTCATGGTGTCGTAGATCACCGGGAACTGAAACACCTGCGCAATGTTGCGCGCTTGGGGTGAGTCCCGCGTCACATCACGGCCATCAAATGTCACACTGCCCTGCGAGGGGACAAGCAAGCCCGACATTACGTTAAGTAGCGTGGTTTTGCCGCAGCCCGAGGGCCCCAGCAGCGCGTAGGCACCGCCATCTTCAAACGTCATTTTGAGCGGCAGCAGCGCATAGTCACTGTCCTGGTTCGGGTTGGGCCGGTACGCGTGGGCCAGGTCCAGGTCGATACGGGCCATGTCAGCGACCTACCGCGTGCACCGGGGCCAGAAGCAGCATCCCCCGGGCGTCAAACAGGTAGACCTCGGCAGCGTTGAAATAGAGCGTGACCGCCACGCCAAGATCAAAATAATGAACCCCGGTGAGCTGCGCCACCAGTTCGCCCGCAGGCGTGGCCACATGCACAAACGTGTCAGACCCGGATATCTCCGCCAGTTCCACCGTGCCCTGCAGCGAGACATCACCCGGCCGGGCGGTCACCCGCACGGCACTGGCGCGCAGGCCCACTGTGAAGGTGCCTGACGCCGTGCTGGGCACATCCAGCGCCAGCGTCGGCCCGCCATCCAGCCGCACACCCCCTGTACCGGCGGCACCCGCCACACCGGCATCAGCCACCGTCGCCGCGCACAAATTCATCGGCGGGTCGCTGAAGGCGCGCGCCACACGCAGCGACTTTGGCTTGTGAAACACCTCTGCCGTGGGCCCGTACTGCAGCAAATCGCCCGCATCCATGACGGCGGTGTAGCCGCCCAAAAGCAGCGCTTCCCCGGGCTCGGTTGTTGCGTAAATGACGGTTGAATTGCCTGCGGCAAACAGCGCGCTCAGTTCATCGCGCAGTTCTTCGCGCAGCTTGTAATCCAGGTTGACCAGCGGCTCATCCAGCAGCATCAGCGGTGCGCCTTTTGCAAGCGCACGCGCCAGCGCCACGCGCTGCTGCTGCCCACCCGACAGCTCGGCCGGGTAACGGTCCAAAAACATCTCGATGTGAAGTTTTTCCGCCAGCCCGCGCACCCGCTGGTCAATATTTTTCTCACCGCGCAATTTCAGGGGTGAAGCGATATTGTCAAAAACCTTCATCGATGGGTAGTTGATGAACTGCTGGTACACCATGGAGACATTGCGCTCGCGCACCGGCACGCCCACCACGTTTTGGCCATCCACCAGCACCTGCCCGGCCGAGGGCACGTCTAGCCCTGCCATGATGCGCATGAGACTGGTTTTGCCCGCCTGTGTGGCACCCAGCAGCACCGTCACCGCGCCACTGCGCGGCTCGATGGTCATGTCATAAAGCCAGGGCTGTGCCCCGACTTTTTTGCTGATGCGTTCCAGCGATAACTGCATCACGCTCCCTTGTTTGTTTTGTAAAAAATAGACAATTTGAATTTTCGGTTTTGTGAATTATCGTTCGTTTCGTTTCTTTTTTTTCTCCGTAGTTACCCTAAACTGTTTCTTTTTTTTTCGTTTTAGGATGAACCTAGCCGACAACTTAATTAATAGTCTGATTTCCCTTTTTTCCTTTTTCCCAAAGTTCAGAACAAAATGAGCCTCAACCCCAGACAGCTCAAGCTGCTTGCCGTAGTGCAAACCGAGGGTTCGGTCACGGTCGAGCATCTGTCAGACAAGCTGGGCGTGACCCTGCAAACAGTGCGCCGCGACGTGCAGCGCCTCACAGACGATGGGCTGCTCACCCGCTTTCACGGAGGGGTGCGGGTGCCGGGTTCCACCATTGAGAACATCGCCCACAAGCAGCGTGAAAACCTTAATGCTGACAGCAAATCGCGCATTGCCAGGGCCGTGGCCGCAGCCGTCCCCAATGGCTGCTCTTTGATCCTCAACATCGGCACCACCACCGAAGCCATTGCCCGCGCGCTGCTGCACCACACTGGCCTGCGGGTCATCACCAACAATTTGAACGTAGCCACCATCCTCAGTGCCAACCCAAAAAGCGAGGTGATTGTGGTGGGCGGCGTGGTGCGCGGGCTGGACCGGGGCATTGTGGGCGAGGAGGCGGTGGATTTCATCCGCCAGTTCAAGGTGGACATCGGCCTGATCGGCATTTCAGGCATCGAAGCCGATGGCACGCTGCGCGACTACGACTACCGGGAGGTCAAGGTCTCGCAGGCCATCATTGCCCACGCGCGCGAGGTGTGGCTTGCGGCAGACATCAGCAAGTTCAACCGGCCGGCCATGGTCGAGGTGGCTAACTTGTCGCAGATTGACCGGCTGTTCACCGATGCGCTACCCCCCGAGCCATTTCCCGCATTGTTGGCGCAGGCGCGCGTACGCTTTGAGCCCGCGCTGCCCTGACAGCATCCGCGCATCTGCTACAACGCAGCCTTGCCCATCCTCATTGCAACGGTACCCGCATGACTTACCTTCTCGCCCTGGACCAGGGCACCTCCAGCTCCCGCAGCATCGTCTTCAATGCCGATGGCCAGCCCGTCGCCATGGCGCAAAAAGAGTTGACGCAAATCTACCCGCAACCCGGCTGGGTAGAGCACGACCCCGAGGAAATCTGGCGCACCCAGCTCGCCACCGCGCGCGAGGCACTGGCCAAGGCGGGCATCCATGCGCGGGACGTGCGCGCCATCGGCATCACTAACCAGCGCGAGACCACGGTGGTGTGGAACCGCGCCACCGGCCTGCCCATCTACCACGCCATCGTCTGGCAAGACCGCCGCGCCGAACCCACCTGCGTTGAGTTGCGCCAGCAGGGGCTGGCCGACAGCATCCAGGTAAAAACCGGCCTGCTGGTAGACGCCTATTTTTCCGGCACCAAACTCAAGTGGATTCTGGACAACGTGCCGCTGGCCAGAGCGCAGGCGGCCAACGGCGAACTGGCTTTTGGCACAGTGGATGCATGGCTGATCTGGCGGCTGACCGGCGGCGCGGTGCACGCCACCGATGTGAGCAACGCATCGCGCACCATGCTGTTCAACGTGCACACCAACCAGTGGGATGCCGACCTGCTGCGCGCGCTGGACATCCCCGCCAGCCTGCTGCCGGTGGTCAAACCGTCCAGCGCTCACTATGGCGAAGTCAGCCCCGATTTGCTGGGCCACGCCATTGCCATTGGCGGCGTGGCAGGCGACCAGCAAAGCGCGCTGTTTGGGCAGGCCTGCTTCAAGGCTGGCATGGTGAAAAACACCTACGGCACCGGCTGCTTCATGCTGATGCACACCGGCAACAACTTTCAGACATCGCACAACGGCCTCATCACCACCAGCGCGGCGCAGCCCACCGCCACGCCTGAATTTGCCATAGAAGGCAGCGTGTTTGTGGGCGGCGCGGTGGTGCAATGGCTGCGCGACGGCCTGCACGCCATCAAGGGCAGCGAGGAGGTGCAGGCGCTGGCGCAAAGCGTGCCGGATTCTGGCGGCGTCATCGTCGTGCCGGCCTTCACCGGGCTGGGCGCGCCCTACTGGAAACCCGACGCGCGCGGCACCATCACCGGGCTGACGCGCGGCAGCACTGTTGCCCACATTGCCCGCGCGGCGCTGGAAAGCATTGCCTACCAAAGCGCCGCGTTGCTGCAGGCCATGAGCAGGGACGCGGTGCAGGCCGGTGGTGCCAGTGTGGCCGAGCTGCGCGTGGACGGCGGCGCCTGCATCAATGATTTACTGATGCAGTTCCAGGCCGATTTGCTGGGCATCCCCGTGGTGCGCCCCGCTGTGACCGAGACCACGGCGCTGGGCGCGGCCTACCTGGCCGGGCTGACCACCGGCGTCTTCAAGAGCACCGACGAGCTGTCTGCGCTGTGGCGAAGCGAGCGGCGCTTTTTGCCCACGATGGACACCCCGCGCGCCAAAGAACTGATGGCGCGCTGGGAGCATGCCGTGCAGCAGACGGTGCTGTGACATGCCAGGGTGCGAGATATTTACAGGACATCCACAGGACATTTCATGAGCGAACACATTGCATTCATCGGCGGCGGCAACATGGCCAGCGCCATCATCAGCGGCCTGCTGGGCCAGGGGTTTCAAGCCAGCCAGATTGACGTGGTGGAGCCGTTTGACGAGGCGCGGCAAAAGCTTCAAACCAGCTTCGGCATCGCGGCGCAACCGGCCCCTGGCCCAGTGCTTGCCCAGGCCACGATGGTGGTGTGGGCCGTCAAGCCGCAAACCTTCAAAGACGCCGCGCTGCAGACGCGCGACCACACGGCCAACGCGCTGCACCTCAGCGTGGCCGCCGGCATCACCAGCGACAGCATTGCCGGCTGGCTGGGCACCGGGCGCATCGTGCGCGCCATGCCCAACACGCCCGCGCTGATTGGCAAAGGCATCACCGGCCTGTTCGCGCGCCCCGCAGTCACACAGGCAGACAGGCAAGCGGTAGAAAAAATCATCGCCACCACCGGCGAATCGCTCTGGCTGGACGCCGAGGCCCAGCTAGACGGCGTGACGGCCCTGTCAGGCTCCGGCCCAGCGTACATGTTTTACTTTATGGAAGCCATGACGGAAGCCGGCGCGCAGATGGGCTTGACCCGCGAGCACGCCCACAAACTAGCCGTTGCCACATTCATAGGCGCAGGCGAACTGGCCCGCGCATCCACCGAACCGCCCGAAGTTTTGCGCCAGCGCGTCACGTCAAAAGGCGGTACCACCTATGCGGCTATCACGTCAATGGAAGGCAGCCAGATGAAGGCGTTGTTCATCAAGGCGATGCACGCCGCGCAGGTGCGGGCTGCGGAGATGGGCAGGGAGTTTGGGGGCGGGTGAGGCCTGGCTTGGTTCATTGGCTAATTTTTGAGTAATAACACCGAAAAAGGTGGAAAAAGCTTGAAATGGAGGTCAAATTGGCCTTTAGCCCTCGTCCCGTATTCATAGTTAGCCTGAAGTTCTTCCCTAAAAAACCAAGTTTCCCCTCTCAAGGACCCGGATTTGAGGTTCCACGTTCTGTCTACGGTTTGATCAAGTTGATCAGATCAAGGGCGCGTTTCTGTTTGGGGTTGGGTGTGGTGGTGA
>JAYVNK010000263.1:0-4450 GCA_043758475.1 Comamonadaceae bacterium
GTCAAGCTGTCGCGCGGTGGCATTCGCGAGATCGAGTTCATCGTGCAATTGCTGCAGGTGGTGCGCGGCGGCCAGTTCCCCGAGCTGCGCACCCGGCCCACCCGCGCGGCGCTGCAACGCATCGCAAGAGCCGGCCTGATGCCACAGGCCACAGCTGACGCACTGTCCGACGCCTACGTTTTCCTGCGCCGCGTGGAGCACCGCATCCAATACCTGGACGACCAGCAAACCCATGTGCTGCCAACTCAGGATGACGATCTGGGCTGGATTGCCCAGACCATGGGGTGCCCCGGCACGTGCGTCTTTCTAAGCCTGCTGGACATCCACCGCGAGCTGGTTGCGCAGGAGTTTGACCTGCTGCTGGGTGGTGCCCACAGCACCTGCAAAACCGGAGGTTGCCATAAATACCCTGCCCGGACAGAAGCGCCTGATTTTGACCAGCTATTGGCCCAGTTGCCCGACCAGTTCCGTGAGCGCGTCACCGCCTGGCGCGAACACCC
The DNA here is from genome assembly GCA_043758475.1 of Comamonadaceae bacterium. Classification (GTDB taxonomy): domain Bacteria; phylum Pseudomonadota; class Gammaproteobacteria; order Burkholderiales; family Burkholderiaceae_C; genus JANYCG01. The sequence continues at coordinate 501 of JAYVNK010000263.1, forward strand.
GCGCGTGCTGGCCTTGCGCGAAGACTCCCGCGCGCGCCTGATCCGGCTGGTGGAGCGCACCGCACAGTGGCTGCACGAGGGCCGCGTGAGCGAGCAGGCAGCGGTGCGCATCGCCGACTGGATCGAACCGCTGCTGCGCCGCGAGAGCTACCTGGCCCTGCTGCTGGAGCGCCCAATGGTGCATGAGCGGCTGTTGCGCCTGCTGGGGGCGGCCCGATGGCCGGCACGCTATCTGCTCAAACACCCTGGCGTGATTGATGAGCTGGCAAGCAACGAGATGATCAATCAGCGCTTTGCCGCCGCCGACTTTGAGCATGACCTCGAACAGCGCCGCCGGTCTCTGCAAGTCACCGGCGAAGACGACGACGAAGCCCTGCTCAACCTGCTGCGCCGAGCCCACCATGCCGAGGTTTTCCGCACGCTGGCACGCGACATTGAAGAAAAGCTGACGGTCGAGCAAGTGGCTGACGACCTGAGCGCGCTGGCTGAGGCGGTGTTGCGCATCACCACCCGCTGGTGCTGGGAGCGCCTGAAAAACCGGCACTGCGACAGCCCGCAGATTGCCATCATTGCCTACGGCAAACTAGGCGGCAAGGAACTGGGGTACGGCAGCGACCTGGATATTGTGTTCGTCTACCAGGACGGGCATGAACGCGCCGGTGAGGTGTATGCCAGCCTGGTGCGCAAGCTCATCAACTGGCTGACAGTCCAGACCCGCGAAGGCGACCTGTACGAGATCGACACCGCCCTGAGACCCAATGGCAATTCGGGGCTGCTGGTCACCACCTTCGATGCGTATGCCAACTACCAGCAGCAGCGTGGCAGCAACACCGCGTGGACCTGGGAACACCAGGCCATGACGCGGGCGCGCTTTGCGCTGGGCGATGACAGCCTTCGCCAGCGCTTTGACGCCATCCGCCAGGCGGTGATCGTCGCGCCGCGCGATGCGACCGGCTTGCAGACGGAAATTGTGACCATGCGGGACAAGGTGCGCGCCGCGCATCCGGTGCACGCACCGCACGTCGCGCACTCGGACCAATTGCCGGGGAGCGGGCCGTTTGACGTCAAGCACAGCCCCGGCGGCATGGTGGATGTTGAATTTGCGGTGCAGTATCTGGTGCTGTCACAGGCAGGCGCGCATCCTGAACTCATCGCCAATGTCGGCAACATTGCGTTGCTGGAGCGAGCGCAGGCGTGCGGCCTGCTGCCGGATGCATCTGGTGTTTGGCCTCACGGCCTGGGGCATGCAGCAGCCGATGCTTACCGGGAATTGCGCCGCGTGCAGCACCGCGCGCGCCTGAATGAAGAGCCGACCCAGGTGAATGCAACAGCGCTGCAGGCTGAGCGCAACGCCGTGCTGGCGCTGTGGCACTCTGTTTTTGGCGTGCCAGTTGCCCCCGCCTGACACCTCTGTAGCGCATTGGAGTCCACCAGTTCCCGGCTGGGCTTGAAAAACCATTGGAAAAAAACGAGCGTCGAAAATTTCTCCGCATGCCGTACCGTTGCTCGCGCCCGCGACACAGGCCCGCCCAAACTTTACGTCGCGTTACACGCTGTGGCAGCAGCCAGAACAATCTTGCATTGCGTGTGACTTCAATCAAACGATTGATTTTTTTGTGGTGTAATGCCGCCGATGCACAGTGCAACACTGAAATCCCCAACCGCGCCTGCCCGTCCACATCCCCAGCCGCCAGGGGGCAAGGGCAAGGTCCAGCGCAGCGATGGCGCTGGCGCAAAGCGCCGCCTGCTGCTCAGCGCGTTGAAGCTCTTCGCTGAAAAAGGCTTTGCCAAGACCTCCACCCGCGAAATTGCCCTGGCCACCGGGGCCAACATCGCTGCCATCAGCTACTACTTTGGCGACAAGGCCGGGCTGTACCGGGCCGTGTTCACCGAGCCCTTGGGCCGCCCGAAAGACGACATTGCGCGGTACGTGCAGCCGCACTTCACGCTGCGCCAGTCGCTTGACGGTTTTTATTCAAGTTTCCTTGCACCCATGAAACAGGGTGAGCTGGTGCAGCAATGCATGCGGCTGCATTTTCGCGAGATGCTTGAGCCCACCGGACTGTGGGCGCACGAGCTTGAGCAGGGCATCAGGCCCGCACATGAGGCGCTGGCGGGCGTGCTGTGCCGTCACCTGGGTTTGCGACGCGCAGATGCCGAGGTGCAGCGGCTGGCGTTCGCCATCGCCGCGCTGGCCCTGCAAATGTTCATGTGTCGAGACGTGGTGGATGCGATTGCGCCCCAGCTCGTCAAATCTGCGCGCGCCATTGACCAGACCGCCGCGCGCCTGGCGGACTTTGCCGAGGCCATGGTCACCGCAGAGATGCTCCGGCGCTCGGCGATATGCGCCCGCGCTGGCGCGCCTGCCACGAGAAAGAAAATATGACCGCCTTGCTGGCTGTGAAAGCCTTGCCCGGATTGAAAACGAAGCCAGCCCGCAGAGCCATTCGGCTTTTTGCGCTGTGCATGCCCTTGCTGACCGTCGGCTGCGCCAACCTGTCGGCCTCGCACGGTTCAGTTGCCCAGCAGACGCTGGCCGCTGCAGCGCCGTTGCAGGTGGCACCGCAATGGCAGGCCCAGCTGCCGCACAACGGCTCGCTTACCGACCTGTCACTGTGGTGGCGCGGCCTGGGGGATCCGCTGCTGGTGGAACTGATTGAGGCGGCGCAAAACATCAGCCCGACGCTGGCCAGCGCCAAATCGCGCATTGCCCAGGCACGCGCTGCCCGCATTGCTGCCGGCGCGGCACTGCTGCCCACGCTAGACGCCAGTTTGGGTGCAAGCCGGGGCGTAACCCAACCGCCCGCGCCCGCAGCCACCACGTTGCAAGGCGGGTTGCAGGCTGCTTGGGAGATTGACCTCTTCGGCGGCAACCGCAGCGCCAATGAAGCCGCCCTTGCACGCTACGAGAGCGCCCAGGCCCAATGGCACGACGCACGCGTATCGATCGCGGCTGAGGTGGCGAACCAATACCTCAACCTGCGCGCCTGCGAACAGCAGCTCGCACTGGCGCGGTCAGATGCCACTTCACGCCAGGAGACGGCCCGCTTGTCGGCCCTGACCACCCGCGCCGGCTTCACCGCGCCAGCGCAGGACGCGCTGGCGCGTGCGAGCGCGGCAGAGGCTGGCAACCGCGTCACGCAGCAGAAGGGGCAGTGCGACCTCGACTTGAAGGCGCTGGTTGCTTTAACCGCCGCTTCGGAGCCTGAATTACGGCAAAAACTGGCTGTAGCCCCCGTCCCAATTGCACAAGAAGCTACTATTGTAATAGCTTCAATTCCTGCGGCAGTGCTTGCCCATCGCCCCGACATATTCAGCGCAGGGCGCGATGTGCGGGCTGCCAGCCTGGAGGTGGACAGCACCCGGGCGCTGGCGTACCCGCGCCTGAGCCTGAACGGCTCCATCGGCGCATTGAACCTGCGCACCGGCGGCAGCAGTGACAGCACCACCACCTGGTCAATTGGCCCACTGGCGCTGGCAGTGCCGCTGTTTGACGGTGGGCGGCGGGCCGCCAACACGGACGCAGCACAGGCGCGACTTGAAGCGGCGCAGGCGCTGTACCGTGCCCGGGTGCTGCTGGCCGTGCGCGAAGTGGAGCAAGCCCTGGTCAACCTGCAAAGCACCGCAGCCCGCAGTGACGACACACTGGCTGCCGCACAGGGCTACCGCACTGCCCTGGAGGCCGCACAGGCCAGCTTCAAGGCCGGCCTGACCAGCCTGCCGCAACTCGAAGACGCGCGGCGCACGGCACTGGCCGCCGACACAGTCCAGCTCACGCTGCAACGGGATCGCCTGCTGGCGTGGGTTGCACTGTACCGGGCAGCCGGTGGGGGCTGGCAAAGCCCGGTGCCCGACCCTGCAGCGCCAACAGGTACGCAGAAGTGACCCTTCATTCAACGCACAGGCATAACTCCATGAAAAACTTTCGGCGCAGGCTATACACTATTATA
>JAYVNK010000264.1:0-4435 GCA_043758475.1 Comamonadaceae bacterium
AGCCGGTCGCCTTTTTTCACAATCGGGCGCTGGTGAATGTTGGTGTTCTGGTTGGAACGCTGGTACTTGATCAGGTTGTAGATGTCCACGCCCACTTCACCAGCTTGTGCCTCGGCGTCGTTCACGCGGATCACGACGCGGGTGGCGTCAACATAGTCCACCAGACCGCCACGCGTGGCCGTCACCACGGTACCAGAGTCGATTGCGGAAACGCGCTCAATGCCGGTGCCCACAAAAGCTTTTTCGGGCCGCAGAACCGGCACTGCCTGACGCTGCATGTTGGCACCCATCAACGCGCGGTTGGCGTCATCGTGCTCCAGGAATGGCACCAAGGACGCCGCCACCGACACGATCTGCGCCGGAGACACATCCATGTACTGGACGCGCTCGGCACCGACCAGAATCGACTCGCCCTTTTCACGGGCCGAAACCAGATCACCAGTCAGCCTGTTGTCCTTGTCCAGAATGGCATTCGCCTGGGCAATCACATATTTGCCTTCTTCGATGGCCGACAGGTAATCAATCTGGTTGGTGACCTGGCTGTCAGCCACCCGGCGGTAAGGCGTTTCAATGAAACCGTATTCGTTCAGGCGCGCATACAAAGCCAGCGAGTTGATCAGGCCAATATTCGGGCCTTCGGGCGTCTCGATCGGGCACACGCGGCCATAGTGAGTCACGTGCACGTCACGCACTTCAAAGCCTGCACGCTCACGCGTCAAACCACCCGGGCCAAGGGCCGATACACGGCGCTTGTGGGTGATCTCGGACAGCGGGTTGGTCTGGTCCATGAACTGCGACAGCTGCGAGGCACCGAAGAACTCTTTCAGCGCGGCCGAAATAGGCTTGCTGTTGATCAGGTCATGCGGCATCAGAGGCTCTTGCTCGGCTTGGCCCAGACGCTCTTTCACGGCTTTTTCAATCCGCGCCAAACCAGTGCGATATTGGTTTTCAGCCAGCTCGCCAACGCAGCGCACGCGACGGTTGCCCAAGTGGTCAATGTCGTCCACTTCACCACGGCCATTGCGCAAGTCCACCAGGATTTTCACCACCGACAGGATGTCTTCGTTGGCTAGCACCATCGGGCCGGTCGACTCGGCGCGGCCCATTTTGGCGTTGAATTTCATGCGGCCCACACGCGACAGATCGTAGGTGTCGGGGTTGTAGAACAAACGCTGGAACAGCGCCTGCACCGCGTCCTCGGTTGGCGGTTCGCCAGGGCGCATCATGCGGTAGATGGCAACGCGGGCGGCGAATTCGTCCGCCGTCTCATCGCTGCGCAGGGTTTGCGAAATGTAGGCACCTTGGTCCAGCTCGTTGGTGTAGATGCTGGCAAGCTCCTTGACCCCGGCAACGCGCAGTTTCTTGAGCAGCGCTTCGGTCAGCTCTTCATTGGCCTTGGCGATGATTTCACCGGTGTCCGCGTCCACAATGTTGCGGGCCACCACCCGGCCGACCAAAAAGTCTTCCGGCACACTGATGTGCGTGGTCTCGGTCTGTTCCAGTTCACGGGTGTGGCGGGCCGTGACACGCTTGTCCTTGGCTACGACTACTTTGCCGCTCTTGTCGGTGATGTCAAAGCGGGCAACTTCGCCACGCAGACGCTCAGCCACAAACTCCATCTGCGCACCACTGTCCATCAGGCGGAAGTTGTCGTTGACGAAGAAGTTGGCCAGGATCGACTCATGGTTCAGGCCAATGGCTTTGAGCAGAATCGTGACCGGCATCTTGCGGCGGCGGTCCACGCGGAAGTACAGGATGTCTTTGGGATCAAACTCAAAATCGAGCCACGAGCCACGGTAAGGGATGATGCGTGCGGAAAACAGCAGCTTGCCAGAGCTGTGTGTCTTGCCCTTGTCGTGCTCAAAAAACACGCCAGGCGAACGGTGCAATTGCGACACGATCACGCGCTCGGTCCCGTTGATGATGAAGGAGCCCTTGTTGGTCATGAGCGGCACTTCGCCCATGTAAACCTCTTGCTCTTTGACCTCTTTGACTACCTTGTTTTGAGACGTCGAGGACTCACGGTCATAAATGATCAACTGGACCTTGGCGCGCACGGCCGAGGCAAACGTCAAGCCTCGTGTCTGGCACTCGCGCACGTCAAATGCCGGTTTTGCGAGGTTGTACTCAAGGTACTTCATCTCCACAAAGCCGTTGTGCGACACAATCGGGAAGGCGGCATCAAACGCAGCCTGAAGGCCCTCTATCGTGCGCTTTTTCGGCGCAACGTCGGCTTGGAGAAATGCTGTGTAAGCATCTTTTTGCATTTGCAGCAGGTAAGGAATTTCAAGCACGCTGTCGCGTCGGCCGAAATTTTTACGGATGCGCTTGCGTTCGGTGTAGGTGTAGGCCATGAGATCTCCGGGCAAAGACTTGAATGCTGGGTTACTTCTTGGTGATTGGCCACTACCAATCATTGGCGGACGGTTGCGCATTGCGCGCAACCCGAACCAAGGCATCTTCTGTAGTCGGGGTCAGAAGACACTGAAAAACCCACTTGGGCTTTTCAGTGTGCTCTCGCATCTCACATAAAAGCACTAAAGGCTGGAGGCCCTGATCGGGCGCTCCAGCCTTTTGATCAAACCCAATTACTTGAGTTCAACCTTGGCACCAGCATCCACCAGTTTCTTCATGGCCGCTTCAGCATCAGCCTTGGAGATGCCTTCCTTCACGTTCTTCGGAGCGCCGTCGACCAGGTCTTTGGCTTCCTTCAGGCCCAGGCCCGTGATTTCGCGCACAGCCTTGATGACCGACACCTTAGCGGCACCAGCTTCAAGCAACACCACGTTGAACTCGGTTTTTTCTTCAACAACAGCAGCGGCGGCACCGCCACCGGCTGCAGGTGCGGACATGGCCGCAGCGCTCACACCAAACTTCTCTTCGATGGCCTTTACCAGGTCGTTGAGTTCCATGACCGTCATGCTGTCCAGCGCGGTCAAAAATGCGTCTTTATCGAATGCCATTTTGATTTCCTAAAATATTGATTACAAGGTGCGGTTCAGCCTTATGCCGGAACTGCCTCAACCGGTGCTTCTGGTGCCGCTACGGGCGCGGCCTGATCCGCGCCTTTTTTCTCCGCAATCGCGGCCAGCACACGGGCGGTACGCGAAATGGGGGATTGCATCAAGCCCAGCAACTGCGCCAGCAACACTTCTTTGGAAGGGATGCTTGCCAATTGCTTCACGCCGTTCACGTCCAGGGCTTTACCACCGTATGCACCACCGCGAATAACCAATTTATCATTGGTTTTTGCGAAGTCCGACACCACTTTCGCGGCGGCGACTGCATCAACAGAGAAACCATAGATCAGCGGACCGGTCATCAGGTCGGACACCACAGCAAATCCGCTGGCAGCCACAGCACGGCGGGCCAGCGTGTTTTTCAACACGCTCAAGGTCACTCCGTTGCTGCGCGCTGCCGAGCGCAATTTGGTCATGTCAGCGACCGTGATGCCACGGTATTCCGCCATCACGAGCGTTTGAGCTTTTGCGGCGAGGCCAGTCACATCACTGATGACCGCTTCTTTCTCACTGCGATTAAGACTCAAGGTCTACTCCTTTTGAATGTATTTGTTGGCTGGTCTTTAACGCCAGACCTTCAAACACGCCACATTGCAGCGATCAACTGTTTCCAGGAAATTGCTTTCCATTTTGCAGCGGGATCGCCATCTGCGTTGGTTAGGGCCTTGATTGAAACCAACGCCCTGTGATTAAGCACCGCCCGTCTTGCGACAGGCTGCACACCAACGGTCTTGGATGGCCTGAACTGGTTTTTCAACCTGTACAGCCCACCACATCGGAGCGCCTTTGCAGACGCTCAAATTTTTCTCAAGCTTCAGGCATTGATGGTCAGCGTGTCCACCCGGACACCTACCCCCATCGTGCTTGAAACCGCGATTTTCCTCAAATAAATACCCTTGCTGGCTGCAGGCTTGGCTTTGACCAAGGCCTCGATCAACGTCGCCAAATTGCCCTGCAGCTTGTCCGTGTCAAACGAGCGACGGCCAATCGTGGAATGCACGATGCCAGCCTTGTCAACGCGGAATTGCACCTGGCCCGCCTTGGCGTTCTTCACAGCCGTTGCCACGTCAGGCGTCACCGTGCCGACCTTTGGGTTGGGCATCAAGCCACGGGGGCCGAGAATCTGGCCCAGCGTGCCGACCACACGCATCGCGTCGGGCGCAGCAATCACGATGTCAAAAGGCATGTCGCCGGCCTTGACCATCGCGGCCAAGTCATCCATGCCAACGATGTCTGCACCAGCGGCACGGGCTTCTTCGGCCTTGGCACCCTGGGCAAAAACAGCAACGCGCTTGGTTTTGCCGGTGCCGTTGGGCAGCACCACGGCGCCACGCACAACCTGGTCAGATTTCTTGGCATCTATGCCGAGTTGAACCGCCACGTCGATGGATTCATCGAACTTGGCGGTGGCGCAT
>JAYVNK010000265.1:0-4431 GCA_043758475.1 Comamonadaceae bacterium
ATTAGGAATCGCTGGCGAAAGCGACAGCCTTCGGAGGCGGGCTCGGGGCTAATGGACAACCTCGGTTAATGGCTACTTTGACGCCATTGAACGTCTTGATGCCATAAGCGGGCAGCAGCGGTTTACCCGTGGCGGTTGACACCACGTTGGCCGACAGCCATTTGAATTTAGCCCCCTCAAACGGCACGGGCGTGCCCACGGTGGCACCCTTGCAGCTGTTGGGGTCCGTCGCGCCATTGGTGATCTTGCAGCCACCGTTTTGCAGGCGCAGCAGCTCGATAGCGCCCTTGTCAAACTCATGGTTGCCGACGGCGTTGAACTCCACGCCGATACGGTTCAGGGTCTCGATGGTAGGTTCGTCAAAAAACAGCGAAGACACCAGCGGCGTCGCGCCAATGAAGTCGCCTGCGCCCACCACCACGTTCAGTGGGTTCAGCTTTTTGAGCGCTGCCACATGCGCCGCCATGAATTCAGCCCCTCCCACCGCAGGGCGATTGGCGGCGGGAATGGAGGTATTCTGACCAAATGTGCCGGGCGATTCCAGTGTGCCGTGGTAGTCGTTGAAGCCGATCAGCTTGACCACAAACGGCGTGGTTGGCACCGCTACGGCAGCCACCACCGGGTCGTCATTGCCACCGCAAGCCACTAAGGCCGACGCTGCGGCCACAGAGACCACTGCCGCCGCTGTAAAAGTTTTTTTCATCATCAGGTTGTCCTCGGGCCCGCAGGCATGTGTTGAGTGACACAGGCATGCGAGAAGGGCCGCGTGACAGAGCGATGACATCGGCAAGTCAGCTTCAATTTGCTATATAATATATAGCTAACTATGAAGCACAGACAAGGGCTATAGGCATTGTTTACCCCCTAAACGCGAAAATTCTCGGCCCTGGGGCCCGGAAATGGCGTCAAAGGCCGTCCAGGCTCAAAGACCAGGCCGTTTTTTGCCACGCCAGCACTTCTTCGCGCAGCAGGTGCGCCGATTGGGGATACGCCTCGGCCCAGCCCGTTCGTGCGCTCAGGCACGCTCCATGCGGGTTTGTCGGATCCGCCAAGAGCTGCAGACCTTGCGTGTCGGGCTCACGGCGGGCGTGGCACAAAATCACCGCCAGGCGCAGGCAGAGCAGTTGCGACATCAACGCCACGTCGCCAAAGTCCACCTCCAGCTTGCGCAGCTTGCCCCGGTGGCCCAGGATCAGCTGGCTCAGGCGGTGCAGCTCGGTCTGGGTCAGGCCCATGGCGTCGGCGTTGTCGAGAATATAGGCACCGTGTTTGTGGTAATCGTTGTGGGAGATGTGTGAGCCAATTTCGTGCAGCAGGCCAGCCCACCCGAGTTTGCGCTGGTGCCGCACGCTGTCGTTTTCGATGGGCGGCAGCAGCGCGACCTGGCTGGCACGAAGCAGCCCAAACAGGTGGCCCGCCACCGCTGCCACGCGCTGCCCATGCACGGTGTCCACGTCAAACCGGGTTGCCAGCCGCTGGACCGACATGGTTGGCAGGTTGGTTGGCCCATCGGTGCTGCCCATCAGGTCGCAGATCAGGCCGTGCCTCAACCCGCCACTGGCCAGCTGAAGCTGATCGATCTGCAGCAAGTCGAACACCGCCCGCAGAATGCTCAGGCCCCCGCCAATGATGGGGCGCCGGTCGTCCTTCATGGCGGCCATGCGCAACTGGTCTGCGCTCTTGGCAGACAGCAGCTTCTCCAGCAACCAGTCAAGCCCCGCGCGGCTGACGGCACCGGGGGGCCAGCCAGCCGCAATCAACACGTCGCCCACAGCGCCTACGGTGCCGGCCGAGCCGTAGGCGACATCCCAAACATCACGCCGGTAGATGCTGAGCGCTTCATCCAGCACGGCCTTTGCGGCAATCTCGGCCATCTGGAAAGCACGCGGGGTGAACTGGCCTTGCGGAAAGTACCGGGTGGACCAGGCAATGCTGCCCACGCGGTAAGACTCCATGGCCTTGGGCTCCAGGCCCTGGCCCAAAATCAGCTCAGTCGAGCGGCCGCCGATGTCCAGCACCAGGCGCCGCTCAGGCGAAGGCGGCAGCATGTGGGCGACACCCTGGTAGATCAGCCGGGCTTCTTCGCGGCCCGAGATCACGTCGATGGGAAAGCCCAGCACCTTGTTGGCGCGGGCCAAAAATTCGTCACGGTTGCGTGCTTCACGCAGGGTCTGCGTAGCCACCGCGCGCACTTCAGATTTTTTAAAACCCGCCAGCCGCTCGCCAAAACGGGCCAGGCAGTCCAGGCCGCGCTGGATGGCGTCTTGCGTCAGGTTGCGGTCTTCGTCCAGCCCGTTGCCCTGGCGCACCGTTTCTTTCAGGTACTCGGTTCGAAAGAACTGGCCGTGGTCAATGCGGCCAATTTCAAGGCGAAAACTGTTCGAACCCAAGTCCACGGCGGCGAGTCGGGTTCCGTTTGGCAACGGCAGATCTTTCATCGGCGGGTTTTTGATTGGGTGAAGGGTAGGGCGGGTGGTGGCAGGCTGATTTTAGGGGTCTGCGCGAGCCGGTGGCGTGGCCGTGCCTGCGAGACTGGTTTTTGCATCCTGAGCGGGCACCCTTGCTGTATTTTGCCATTTTTAGGAGTAAAAACAGGCTATAGACCTTGTCCACATTGCATAACTAGCTACTATTAATATAGTAAATTTCGGCGTCAAGCATTGTCACATCACTGTCACACAAGCTTCTTATAGTCAGGTCACCGCATGCATAACCGTGCAACTTCAGCTTTGCTTCAACCTGAAAGGAATTCCATGAAAACATGTTTTAAATCCGCCTTGATCAGCCTGGCCAGCGTGGCGGCAACTTTCGGCACGACCCTCGCGCAGGCGCAGGAAATCACCGGTGCCGGTGCCACCTTCCCGGCACCGATCTACGCCAAGTGGGCGGCTGATTACAACAAGGCCACGGGCGTCAAGATCAACTACCAGTCGGTCGGCTCCGGCGCTGGCATCAAGCAGATTGATTCCAAAACGGTTGACTTTGGCGCGTCAGACATGCCGCAGACCGACGAGGTGCTCAAGGCCAAAGGGCAAATCCAGTTCCCTGCCGTGATTGGCGGCACCGTGCCGGTGATCAACATCAAAGGCATTGCGCCCGGCCAGATGAAGCTGGACGGCCAGGTGCTGGGTGACATCTTCCTGGGCAAGATCACCAAATGGGACGACGCCGCCATCAAGGCGCTGAACCCGGGTCTGCCCCTGCCCGATGCAGCCATTGCCCCTGTCCGCCGCGCTGATGGCTCGGGCACCACCTTCAACTTTACCAACTACCTGAGCCGCGTGCATCCCGAGTGGAAAGCCAAAGTAGGTGAGGGTACGGCCGTGAACTGGCCGGTCGGTGCGGGTGGCAAAGGCAATGAAGGCGTGGCCGCGTTTGTGAACCGTTTGCCCAATTCGATTGGCTATGTCGAATACTCTTACGTCAAGCAAAACAAGATGACTTACACCTTGATGAAAAACAAGGATGGGGTGTTTGTGGTGCCCGATGACGAAACCTTCAAGGCTGCGGCGGCGGGTGCCGACTGGAACAAGACGTTCTACCAGCTCATCACCGACCAGCCCGGTAAAAACGCGTGGCCAATCACCACGGCGACCTTCATCCTGATGCAGGTCAAGCAGGACAAGCCCGCCAACGCCACTGAAGTGTTCAAGTTCTTTAGCTGGGCGTTCAAGAATGGCGGCAAGGTCGCAGCTGATCTGGACTACGTGCCGATGCCGGTCAACGTGATTGGCACCATTGAAAAGGCTTGGGGCCAGGTGACGGACGCATCTGGAAAGCAGGTCGCCCTGAAGTAAAGACCAGAACCATTTTTCGGGCCAGAGCGTATCCAGAGGAGCAAGAAACGTGTCAACTACACTTCCGGTGAACGAGATTTCCCTTGATCAGTCAATCAAGTCTTCCGGACGTGCAATGACCCAACCTCCTCCCATCAAAACAGCGCGCTCCGGGCCCATGGCCGACCGCATGTTTGGCTGGCTGGCCAAAGGGGCCGCGCTGTTCACGCTGTGCATTCTGGCGGCGATCCTGGTGTCGCTGACCATCAGTGCCTGGCCCGCCATTGACAAGTTTGGCCTGGGGTTTTTGACCAGCACCACCTGGGACCCGGTCAAGAACGAGTACGGTGGCCTGGTGATGATTTACGGCACCTTGATGACGTCTTTTGTTGCGTTGTTGATTGCGGTGCCGGTGAGCTTTGGAATTGCGCTGTTCCTGACCGAGATGTCCCCAGCCTGGCTCAAACGGCCCCTGGGCACCGCGATTGAATTGCTGGCCGCCGTGCCGTCGATTGTGTATGGCATGTGGGGCTTGCTGGTGTTCAGCCCGGTGCTGTCCACCTATGTGCAGCAACCGTTGCAGGCCCTCTTCAAGGGCGTGCCGTATATCAGCGCGCTGTTTTCCGGCCCGCCGGTGGGCATCGGCATCCTGTCG
>JAYVNK010000266.1:0-4418 GCA_043758475.1 Comamonadaceae bacterium
ATGGCCGTGTTGAGTTGACGCTGAAAAATAGCGCGTGTGCCGGTCAATCGGGCAGGAATAATTTTGCCGTTTTCGGCAATGAAATCACGCAAGGTGTCGATGTCCTTGTAGTCAATCTCTTCCACACCGGTGACGGTGAAGCGGCAAAAGCGCTTGCGCTTGAACAGCAGGTTTTGGGCCGGGCGCTTGGGGCGCTTGTCCTTGTTGAATTTTTTGAATGCGGGCATGAAAGCCTCCTGAAAATTTAATCTTGCAAAAATTTAGTCTTGCGACAGTTCTTGAACATGAAACACGACGCTCTTACCATTGCGTGGCGTTGCCAGAAACCCGTTGAATCGCCACACACCGCCTATGGGTTGCTTGACAAGTCGCTCGGCCAACGCACCAAAAGCCACCGCTTTCACTACCAGTTTCACCTGCCTTAGCTGCCCTGCTTCCAGAATTTCTGACGCGTGTTCGAGTCTTAAATTCAGGGCGGGCAATCCGGCCGGGGTGTAGCGCAGAGGTTCAACCTCGGCGATGCTGGCGGTCAGAATGGCCTGGTTTTTGGCTTGCTCAATAGGCTTGTCTTGGGGTTTTTCAAAGGGTTGCTCAGGCGATTGCGCTGGTGGGGGCGTCGCGTCAGTTGTTGTTGCCAGCGTATTCAGCCTGGTTGTTTTTGCGCGCATCTTCGCGGTCTACCGACTTCATCATGGACGAAGGACCGGTGTCGGCTTTCTTCTTCAGGACGGTCAGGTGGCGCAGCACGGCGTCGTTGAACTTGAAGGCATGCTCCAGTTCGGCCATCACGGGCTGGTCAGCCTCGATGTTGACGCACAGGTAATGGGCTTTGGAGAGCTTGTTGATCTGATAGATCAACTGGCGCCGACCCCAATCTTCAACCCGGTGCACTTTGCCACCGCCAGCGGTGATCATGCCCTTGTAACGCTCCAGCATGGCCGGAACCTGTTCGCTCTGATCCGGATGGATCATGAGAATGATTTCATAATGACGCATTGATACTCCTTGTGGATAGCCTGCTCGAAAGTTTGATTTGAAAATCTAGTCGGGACAGGCGTTGATAAAAGCTGCCCTCAGCGTCGGATGAGGTGCAGCAAGGCGAAGCCCAAGATTATATGCCAGGCGGCCCGGTCGCGCGATCTGGCTGGATCACGCAGGCAGCAGTGCCTGTGGCGGTGTCGATGGCTATTTCGGCCGTGGTCTGCCCAGCAGGCTCAGGCAAACCGCCACCGCCAGGCCTGCAGGCACGCCAAACACGCCCGCCGACACCGGCTGAATCTCAAACCACAGCCCACTGCCCTGAAGCCCAAGCGCCGACCGCACGGCTGCCAGGTTGATTACCATGTAATACACCGTCAGCCCCAAACCGGCCAGCATGCCACCCACAGCGCCTGCATGCGTGGTCCTGCGCCAGAAAATGCCCAGCACCATTACTGGCACGAAGGCTGCGCCGGCCAGGGAGAACGACGCCGACACCAGGTACAGGATGTCTGCCGGTCGCTGCGCCGCCACATAGGCCGCCGCAAGCGCCACCAGCAACAGCGCAAATTTGGACAGCATGACGCGCCGCATGGAGCTGGCGCGGTCGTTCTCGCCCTTGTAGTAAAGGTCATGCGCCAGGGCATTGCCAATCGTCAGCAGCAACCCGTCAGCGGTGGACAGCGCCGCAGCCAGCCCACCTGCCGCCACCAGGCCTGACACCACATACGGCAGGCCGCCAATTTCGGGCGTCGCCAGCATCACAATGTCAGCCCCCAGCTTGAGCTCCGCAAATTGCAGGATATGGTCGCCATTGACATCACTGACCGACAGCAGCGCAGGGTCCACCTTCGCCCATTGCGCCATCCAGACCGGCAAAGTGTCAAAGTTTTGCCCGACTAGCTGGCTCAGGATTTCATGCTTGACCAGCACCGCCAGCGCGGGTGCCGACAAATAAAGCAGCGCAATGAAAAACAGCGACCAGGCCACCGACGTGCGCGCCTCAGCCACTGAAGGCGTGGTGTAAAACCGCGTCAGCAGGTGCGGCAACCCCGCCGTTCCCACCATCAGGCAAAACACCAGCGCCAGAAAATTGCGCCGCGACACCTCAAACGCGTGTTGCTCCTGCGCCGTGCCATCCGGGTTGCCCGCAAAGGGCTGGGTGTGCTGCGGCATGCCGCCCAGGGGTTTGGCGCGGTCCAGGTTGTCCTGCATGGCGCGCGTCCAGCGGTCGCGCGCGGTCACAGCATCCTTGGGCAGCGCCGCGATGTTCCGCCTGGCGGCAAAAATCTCCGCATCGTCGGCGCGTTGCTCGATCAGGCGGCGGTGCCTGTCTTTGAGCACTTGACGGTCCGTCTCCAGCGCCAGTTCGACGTTGCCAAGCTTGAGCTCCAACGCCTTGGCCCGGCGCGCGTACTCAGCAATCACCTGCTGCTCAGCCGGCGAGGCGGTCAGGCGCTGTTCAATGTCAGATATCTTCTGCAACTGCTGCCCGTAGACAAACGGTGCCAGCGGGTTGCCAAGCTGTTTGTAGGCCAGCCAGGACACTGGAATCAAAAACGCCAGAATCAGCACCACATACTGCGTCACCTGCGTCCAGGTCACTGCCCGCATGCCACCCAGGAATGAGCACACCAGCACGCCGCCCAGCCCCAGCAGAATGCCTATTTCAAACTGCACGCCCGTCAGGCGCGAGGTGATCAGGCCCACGCCATAAATTTGGGCCACCACGTAAGTGAAAGAGCACATCACGGCGGCAACGGCAGCAATTACACGGGGCCAGCGCCCACCAAAGCGCACGCCAAAAAAATCCGGCACGGTGTACAGGTTGAGCCTGCGCAGGTAGGGTGCCACCAGCAGCGCCACCAGACAAAAGCCGCCCGTCCAGCCCATCACGTAGGCCAGGCCGCCTGCCTGGGACTCGGTACCGGCAAAGCCCTGCAGGTACAGGCCGCCTGCCAGGCTGATAAACGAGGCGGCGCTCATCCAGTCGGCCGCAGTGGCCATGCCGTTGTAGACCGCTGGAATGCGGCGCCCAGCCACGTAATATTCGGTCGCCTCGGCCGTGCGCCCATAGATGCCAATGGCTGCGTACAGGGCCACGGTGGCGAATAGAAAAATGGAACCCACCCATTGCTTGGACAGCCCAAAGCGTTCGGCCACGCCAAGCGCTATCAAAAAACTCAGCAAGCACAGCACATACCCGGCAAACCGGCGGTGCAGCCGCCGCTTGTAGGTGGCATAGTCAAGCGCGTCTGGCGCATTGTCAGCGTCCGGCCCGCGCCGGTTGGCAATCCAGGCAAAAACGGCAACGATGCCAATGAAGACAAACGCCGCCCCTTGCGCCGCAAACCAGAAGCCAAAGGGCCACCCGGCAATCACCCAGCGCAGGTCGTGCGCAAAAAATACAACGACGAAGGATGTGACGAACCAGATGGCCAGCAGCCAGCCATGCAGGGCAAAACCGTGCCCTGTTTCGGAAGACTCCGCTAAAGCCTGGCCAGTTGTTGCCACGTTGCAATCACCGAATCAGGATTAAGCGAAATTGACGCAATTCCCTGCCCAGCCAGCCACTGCGCAAAATCCGGATGGTCGCTGGGCCCCTGCCCGCAGATGCCGATGTACTTGCCCTGGCGCTTGCAGGCCTCAATGGCCAGGCTGATCAACGCCTTGACGGCCGGGTCGCGTTCGTCAAAATCAGCGGCCAGCAACTCCAGGCCGGAATCCCGGTCCAGCCCCAGGGTGAGTTGCGTGAGGTCATTGGAGCCGATGGAAAAACCGTCAAAATATTCAAGGAACTGGTCCGCCAGGACGGCGTTGCTGGGGATCTCGCACATCATGATGATTTTGAGGGCATTCTCGCCCCGCTTCAGCCCATGCTTGGCCAGCAAGTCCGTCACCGCCTTGGCCTGCCCCAGTGTGCGCACAAACGGCACCATCACCTGAACGTTGCTCAAACCCATGTCGTGCCGCACGCGCTTGAGCGCTTCGCACTCCATGGCAAAGGCCTCGCCAAAGGCTGCGCTCACGTAGCGCACCGCGCCACGGAAACCGAGCATCGGGTTTTCCTCCTCGGGCTCGTAGCGGCTGCCGCCAATCAGCTTGCGGTATTCGTTGCTTTTGAAGTCTGACAGCCGCACGATCACCGGCTTGGGCCAGAAGGCCGCCGCAATGGTGGCCACGCCCTCGGCCACGCGGTCCACGTAAAAAGCGCGCGGTGATGCATGCCCGCGGGCCACCGACTCCACGGCTTTCTTTAAATCGGCGTCCACATTCGGGTAGTCCAGAATCGCCTTGGGGTGCACGCCAATATTGTTGTTGATGATGAACTCCAGCCGCGCCAGGCCGACGCCGGCATTGGGCACCGACTGGAAATCGAAGGCCAGTTGTGGATTGCCGACGTTCAGCGTGATCTTCACCGGGATTTCCGGCAGTTCACC
>JAYVNK010000267.1:0-4406 GCA_043758475.1 Comamonadaceae bacterium
ACAGGCTGCTGGCCATTGCAGAAGCCGTGCCTGAAAGCCTGGCTGGCGTGATTTCAGCCTTTGGCTGGGTAACAGGGGCCAGCTTGCGTGGCATCACCCAATCGTTGCTCGATTCCCCAAGTGCCTTGCGACGACTGGTCGGCCTGGCGGCCTGCGAACTGCATCAGGTGGACCCTAGCACCGCCGTGGTCGAAGCTGCATTGAAAGACAAAGACGCCGCATCGCGAGCCCGCGCGTTGCGCTTGATTGCCAACTTGGGGCAGGCGGATAACGTGTCGGTCTGCATGGGCACCCTGGTGGACGAAGACCCGCGTTGTGCTTTTGAAGCGGCGCGAGGCTCAGCCTTGCTGGGGAACCGTGGTGGATCGGTTGCCGCCTTGCGTGCCATCGCATCTGCACCCGGACCCTGGCGCAACCGTGCGCTCGGGCTTTTGCTGAAGCTGCAAGACCCAGACGACGCGCACGCCACTCTCAAGACGCTTTCGCAAGAACCGGCATGCATGCGGTTGTTGGTCCAGGGCATCGGCGTGGCGGGCGACCCGCACTATGTGCCCTGGCTGATCCAGCAGATGCAGGACTTGAAGCTGGCCCGCCTGGCGGGCGAGTCGTTCAGCCTGATCACGGGGCTTGACTTGGCTTACCTTGACCTGGAGCGCAAGCCGCCCGAGGGCGTTGACTTTGGCCCCAACGACGACCCGGATGATGACAATGTGGCGATGGACGAGGATGACAGCCTGCCTTGGCCAGACGTCGAAAAGGTTTCCGCCTGGTGGCAATCTAACAGCCAGCCCTTTGCGCCGGGCAGGCGCTACTTTATGGGTGAGCCGCCGTCAACTTCGCATTGCCTGGATGTGCTGAAAAACGGCTTTCAGCGCCAGCGCATGGCGGCTGCCATTTACCTGTGCCTGCTAAAGCCGGGTACGCCACTGTTTAACTGCGCTGCGCCTGCCTGGCGGCAGCAGCGGCTGCTGGCGCAGATGGTGGCGTAGCTAGGATGGTGTATGCCAACCATTGATACCAAGCTGATCTTTGCGGTACTGGGTCCGGTGTTTTTGCTAGTGGGCACGGTGCGCTGGCTAGGCGCAGGGCGCATGGTGCCGCAGGCTAAGACTTGGCTGTTGATTGGCGGAATCTTCTCCGCCGTGGCGGTGTGGCTGTGGTCGGGTGTTCCTTGAGCTGCCATTTATCCAAATCAATCGCTATCACCCTGATAGCTGCTACCGCAACGTTCTATTGGCTTGCAACTCTATTTGCACTCTCAATCTGGTTCAAAACAAGTTTTTGAACGGTCAAAGCTTTTCAACAGATGAAAACGTGCCTGTTGATGCCTGCGAAGCTGCTTCTAGCGTCGTTTTTACTATGCTACTCGGGCTATAGACCAATAAAATAGCGCGGGAGAGACTATTTAATGTATAGCACATGCTTACTCTCCCGGATAGATCATCACAGGCAGTTTTGCATGCGTAGCTGCAAACCTTCTCTTTTTGCTTCCCAGCACACCTGTTGAATATCCCGCCAGCCGTTCGTCTTCAAAGCAGTAGGTACACGAGACACACCATGCCCGATCATGCCTTCGACATTAAAAGCGATTCGCCCGTTAACGGCGACCTTATGTTCTGGAGCATTGTGGGCCACGAGGGGCTGTCGCGTCCTTCCTTCTACGAGCTGACCGTACTTTCGAAAGACCGCCAGATCGATCCCAAAGATATCTTGGGCAAGGCCTTTAACGTGGGCACGTATTTCATGGATGCCCAAAACGAAAGCCATGAGCGGCATTTTCAAGGCCATGCCGTGCGCATCGTACGTGGTGGGCCGGTAGGCGACCGGCATTTTCAATACCACATCAGCTTGCGTTCCTGGTTTTGGCTGCTGACGCGCCGCACCAATGCACGCATCTACCAGGAAAAAACCGTGTTGGAGGTTGCTGATGCGGTGTTTGAAGACAGTCCCATCAAGCGGTTCAAAAAAACCAACGTGGACAACGTGACGGGCAAGCACAACCCGCGTCGCTACTGCGTGCAGCACGCTGAAAGCGACTACCAGTTTTTATCCCACTTGCTGGAAGACGAAGGCATCTATTACTGGTTTGATGGGCACGAAAAGGCTGGCACCATGTACCTGTCGGACAGCAGCGACATCGCACACCCAGAGCTTCCAGCGCAGAGCACGTTGCGATATGCCAACGACGGCTTGGGGGATGGCCGCTTCAACGAGATCGTGCGCTGGGTCAGCGCCGACCGGCTGGATACCGGCCACCACGCAGGCTCTGACAGCAACTTTAAAACCATCCGGAAGAAACTCGGGGCCACGATCAACGCGGCTGAAGAGCACGATTTGGCGGACTTTGAAATGTTCGAGTCTCCGGCTGGCTACTTTACGAGCGACGACGCCGAGGCCAGCGCCAAAATACGCGGCGATGAGCTGGCCGCGCGCCGCCAGCGCCACTGGGCTGTCACCGGCTGGCCCGATGTTGCGGTGGGCAGCACCTTCACATTTGAAGGTGACCCGGACGGGCTTTGCGATGGCGATTACCTGATTGCTGGCTGCACCTTTATCATGAGTCATCCGGGCTATGAGGGTGTCAGCACCAAGACAACGGGGGTATCCATCCTGAAGGTACTGCACGAAGCATTGAACGATGACGCCATCAACGTGCAAACCCTTGACACCATTGAACACATCGTAGAAACCACACCCAACCTGCGCACTGGCGTGCGTGGCACCAGCTCGTTTTTACTAACCGTCATCCCGGCAAAGCAACCGTACCGGCCTGCCCGGCTCACCCCCGGCGTTGTCATGCCTGGCCCGCAGTCAGCCATCGTTGTCGGTGCTGCGGGCAAAGAGATTGACGTGGATGACTTTGGCCGTGTCAAGGTGCAGTTCCATTGGGATCGCTACGGCACCAATGATGACAAATCTACTGCGTGGGTGCGGGTGTCGCAGCCGTGGGCCGGCAAAGGATGGGGCGGCTATTTCACACCCCGCATCGGTCAGGAGGTGATTGTGGACTTCTTGAACGGCGACCCGGACCGGCCTGTCATCACCGGGCGCCTGTACAACAACGAACAGCCGATTCCCTACAAGGCCTCGGGCACGCAAAGCGGTTTCAAGACAAGGTCTACGCCGGGTGGCACGCCTGCCAATTACAACGAGATCATGTTCGAGGACAAGAAGGGCGCGGAGAACATCAACATCCATGCGGAGCGAAACATGTCGCGCTCAGTGGAGGCGGACGACTCCACATCGGTTGGGCATGACCAAAGCCTCACCGTTGACAATGACCGCACGGCACTTGTACGAGGCAAAGAAACTTGGACGGTTGAAAAAGACCAGTTCACTGCGGTTGTCAAGAACCAAACCAACAGAGTCAATTTGATCCAGACCAATACGGTTGGTGTGACCCAGATCAACGCTGTAGGCGCGGGAGGGCAAACTACTACAGTTGTTGGCCCGCAGGTCACCAGTTTGTTTGGCGGTCAAACTACAACGGTGGTGGGCGCGCAATCACTTTCCGTTAAGGGAAAACAGACGATTGGCGTTACCAGCGGCCAGGAAACTGCGGTGACTGGGGACACCAAAACAACTTCCACCGGGGAACTGAAAATCCACGCCGGTTCGCGCAAGGACATTGCTGATGGCGCTTTCTCCATCATGGCGAACGATATCAAAATGGTCAGCAACACTGACATCGCGATGATGGCGGTGGGGAACATTAACGCTACTTCAATTGGCTCCAACACGACTGTTCTGGGCTCAAACAGCAGCGGCTACATTGGCATGAACAGCGAAGCCAACCTGGGGATGGCGCGGTCAACCTTTATGGGCATGAGCTTGAGCAACTCTCTTGGGATCGATATTTCCAACTTTGCAGGTCTGCAAATCGAAAATGCCGTGGCACTTAAGCTCATTGGAGTTGGCGCAGCGGAAATTGCATGTCGCACCATATCTGCGGAGCAACAAGGCTTAAAAAGCTTTATGCCTGGCGCTGGCGCTGGCGCAGCGGCAGGCGCAGGGGTTGCAGGTGCCTTGGGGGCGGCTTTAGGAGGTGTTGCAGCCTTCATCGACGTAAAAGCAACTCTCAAGCAGTATGCGGACGCAGAAATAGCGCTTAAAGAGGCGGCAAAAGCAGCGGCAGATGAAGGCCTCCCAGGCCTTGCAGGGCGACTTGCGAGCCTGTCAAGAATCGCTGGGCGGCGCAGCGGGGCCTTAGGCGATGCTGCTGCAGGGGCAGCAGTTGGGGCTGGGGTAGCAGGACCGACCGGCGCAGTTGCAGGCGGCATTGTGGGAGCAGGGGTTGGTGTAGCAGGCCAAATGTTTGACGGCGAACCCGGTGAGCTTGCGCCAGAAGCGGACCAGGACAAGCAACAAAGCGCTGTAACTCCGAACAAGCCTACTACTTAAAGTCG
>JAYVNK010000268.1:0-4405 GCA_043758475.1 Comamonadaceae bacterium
CGGCTAAAATGGCTGTAGCCCCGGTCGAATATACATAGTTAGCTACTATTTAAGTAGCAATTTGCAAACTGTCGATCGACTCCTGCTGCGCCTCCAGGCCATCACGCAGCATCCGCTCGAACTCGGGGGCAGCGACCGGCCCCGAGAACAGAAACCCCTGCTGTGTGCTGCATCCATGGCTCAATACAAAAGCAGATTGTTCAGGCGTTTCGATGCCTTCGGCGACCACTTGCAGGCCCAACTCCAGCCCCAGCGCGATGATGGTTGCCGCCAGCACGCCGTCACGCCCCCCCTGGGCGCATTCCGTGACAAATGAGCGGTCCACCTTAAGCTCGTCCACCGTCAGGCGTTTCAAATAGCTCAGCGATGAGTAGCCGGTGCCAAAGTCGTCCAGCGACAGGCCTTAACCTTTGGCACGCAGGGTGTCCAGCAGCGTGAAGGTATGGTCCGTATCGCGCATCAAAATGGTCTCGGTGACCTCCAGCGTCAGGCACGACGGTGCCAACGCAAACTGCTGCACCAGCACGTCCAGCTTGTCCACCAGCGACACGTCTACAAAGCTCGACGCGGCCAGATTGACTGACAGCGGCAACGCCGGCAGGCCCGCGTCAAGCCACTGGCGCAAGTGGCTGCAAGCGCACTCCAGCACCCAGTCGGTCAATGGCAGCATGAGCCCGGTCTCCTCGGCCAGCGGCATGAATTCGGCCGGCGGCACCAGGCCACGCGCGGGGTGCTGCCAGCGCACCAGGGCCTCGGCACCCACAATGGCGCGGGTCACGGCGTTGACTTTGGGCTGGAAATGCAGCCGCAGTTCGCCGCGCGAAATCGCCTGGCGAAGGTCAGATTCCAGCTGCAGCCGGTTGGCTGCGTGCACATTCATCTGCTCATTGAAAAAGCGGTGCTGGGCGCGGCCGCCTGTTTTGGCCGCGTAAACGGCCTGTTCGGCACAGCGCAAGAGGCCCGGGAGATCCTGCGCGTCCTGCGGGAACATGGCAACGCCAACGCTGGCTGTCAGCACCAGAGACTGCGCGTGGACTTGCAGCGGCAGGGCAATGGCTTTGAGCAGGCGCTGGGCCACTGCACCGGCTTGCTCCTGCCCCGCCAGGTTGCCCATCAGCAGTGTGAATGCGTTGCTGCCCACCCGGGCCAGCACCCCGTTGCCCCCGCGTGCGCGGCCCGCCGCAGCCGGGTCGTCACTGCGGCTCCAGGCACGCAGGCGCTGCGTGATGGATTGCAGCACGGCGTCGCCCTGTGCCCGGCCAAACCCATCATTGACGCCTTTGAAGCGGTCAATGTCAATGTGCATCAGGGCGCACACCGACCCGTTGCGCTGCGCCGAGTCAAGCGGAGCCGCCGACAGCTCGGCAAACAACCGGCGGTTCGGCAAGCCGGTAACGACGTCAAAATTCTCGAGCTGGCGAATCTGCTCACGCGCCTGAACGCGGGGGGTGATGTCCTGGGTGATGCCCTCCATGGCCAGCGGTTTGCCGCTGTCGTCAAGCCGGGGGGCAGCCTGCTCGAAAACGGTACGCCTGATTCCGCCAAACGTCTCAATTTCAAACTCAAGCTGGTAGGCAATGCCCTCTTGCATCAGCCGGTTTCTGGCCTCTTTGACGCGATTGCGGTCCCCGGGCAAGATGCGCTCCAGAAGAATTTTCGCGCTGTCGGCCTTGTAACCGCCGGGCGGCTCGCCAAACAGGGTGACCAGCTGCTCCGAATAGTCAAACCGGCCGTCCAGCCAGTACTGCCAGCTCGCCATGCCCGCCATGCTCTGTGCCCGCACCAGTGTCTCGCTGGTGCGCCGCATGGCCTCGGCGGCGGCACTGGCACGCAGCGCGTAGCGCACCCGGTGCGACAGCAATGCCCAGTTGATAGGCTTGGTGATGAAGTCCGTCGCGCCGCTGGCGTAGGCCTGTTCGATCGAATCCGGGTCGTTCAGCCCGGTCAGCATCAGCACGGGCAGGCGTGCGCCCAGCGGGTTGGCGCGAATGCGGCGGCACACCTCATAGCCGTCCATGCCCGGCATCATCACGTCCAGCAGCACCAGGTCAAACGGCGTCCCGTCAAAACGGGCCAGGGCCTCGTTGCCGCTGCCCGCATCCATTACCTTGAAGCCGGCATGCACCAGCGCCTTGACCGCCATGCTGCGCAGTATCCGGTCGTCCTCAACCACCAGCAAGTTCGCCAGGGCGGTCACAGCGGTCATGCCAGCACCTCCGTTGGCAGGATGCCCTGGGTGTGGCGGGCCACGGCACCCGCCAGGCGGCCAACGGCCTGCGACAATAGCGGCGCAAGTGCCTGAACCGGGGCCAGGCCCCGGCGCAGGTGCTCTTCATGGGTTTGCGCAAGCCTTGACAGCTCCAGCGCTCCCACGGTGGCGCTGGACGACTTGAGGGAATGCACGATCAGCCTGAGCCGGGCGTAGTCCGCCGTGGCCACGGCCTGCTCAACGTCCAGCAGCATCTGCACTGCGGATTCAAGGAACATGGCCATCAGCTCTTGCGCGTACTGCGGCTCTGACCCGTCGGCCACCATGGGCAGAGCGGCCAGCACCGAGGAGTCGAACACCGCCGGACGCGGCGCACCCAAACCGCCGCGAACGCTGACTGCACCCAAGGTGCTGGCCGCAGCTCCTGTGCCAGTTCGAGGGCCTTCGCTGTCAGCCCCGACGCCTCCATCAGCAAGGCGCGGCCGGTTCTCATCCGAAGTGCGCGCCGCTGCCTGCAGCGCCCAACGCCGCACCGTCAGCATCAACACATCCGCCAGCACCGGCTTGGTCAGAAAATCATTCATGCCTGCCGCCAGGCACGCGGCACGGTCCTCGGCAAACGCATTGGCAGTGAGCGCCACAATGGGAATCTTGAGGCCCCTGGGGCCGGCCTCGCCCGCGCGCATGCGCCGTGTCACCTCCAGCCCGTCCATGTCGGGCATCTGCCAGTCCATCAGCACCAGGTCAAAGTGCCGGGCCGCCAGCAGGGCCAGCGCCTGCGCACCATCGCTGGCGGCGGTGCTGTCACAGCCACCATGGCTGAGCAGCCGGCACACGATGGTCTGGTTGAGTGCATCGTCTTCCACCACCAGCACATGCACAGTGGCGGCAGGACGGCCGCCTGGCTTCAGCTCGGCTGGCATGGTCATGGGCTCTGACGACCCGTTCCGATGACCTGCGCCAAAACGGCTTACCAGCATCGAGCGCAGCACCGGTTTCATGATGTAGTTGGACAGGCTCAGGGCACGGGGTGGCCAGCCGCCGGCTGACGCGTTGTCCCATTCGTCTTCTGCACGGCTGCCAGGGTCTAGCTGGCGCATGCCAATGACATGCGCAGGGTCAACCAGGTCCACCGCGCCTTCCAGCAATGCGGCCACATCGGGCGCGCTGCCAGCCAGCAGCAGCCACGGTGAATCGGGATGGTGCGCAAAAGCGGTGGCCCACTGGCGTACATCCGCAGCACTGTAAACCCGCTGCGCGGGGCAGCCCAGGCGCGCCAACTGCGCGTGCAGCGCCTGCGCGCTGGGTTCGTGCGGCTCATGGTAGGCCACCGTCAAACCCAGCGGCTCGGGCGCATCCGGCACGACATCAGCCGGGGGCAAAAGCAGTTCAATGTCAAAACTTGTGCCATGCCCAAGCTGGCTTTGCACGCTGATGGTGGCACCCATGGCAACAACAAGCTGGTGCACGATGGACAGCCCCAGGCCGCTGCCAGCAAAGCGCCGGTTGGCACTGTCGTCGGCCTGGCGGAAAGGCTCAAAAATATGCGGGATGGACGCCGCGCCAATGCCCACGCCCGTGTCGCTTACGTGAATGCAGACATCGTACTCCCGGGTGCCCGGCTCAATGCGCACCACAACCTCCCCGGAAGGGGTGAACTTGACGGCATTGCCCAGCAAATTGAGTAACACCTGGCGGATGCGCCGTGCATCGCCCCGGCGCCACGCCTGCAGCCGTGGATCAACAATGCAGGCCAGTGACAGGCCCTTGGCACGCGCCGCCAATGCAGCTGTGGCCAGCGCGGAGTCAACGCAGTCGATCAAGTGAAAGTCTGCAACGCACAGCGTGAGTTCGCCCGCGTCAATGCGGGAGAGGTCCAGCACATCGTCGATCAAGCCCAGCAGGTTGTTGCCGCTGCGATGGATCGCGTCAACCCAGTGCGCCTGGGATTCGGCGTCACCGGCCTCCACCTTCAGCAGTTGCGCAGCCCCAATCACGGCGTTCAGCGGAGAGCGCAGCTCATGGCTCATGTTGGCAAGAAAGCGGGACTTGGCCAGCGATGTGGCTTCGGCCTGGGCGCGAGCAGCGCGTGCGTTTGCCAACGCGGCATGCAGCACGGCCTGGGTCGTCACCTGCTCGCGGATGGCCCTGGCGGCGCGGCGTCCAGCCAGAATCAGGGCCACCAGGCAAGCCAGC
>JAYVNK010000269.1:0-4400 GCA_043758475.1 Comamonadaceae bacterium
GCGGCGCTGCGCTGTCGGTGCGGCAGATCACCGGCGTGCCGATCAAGTTCTCGGGCACCAGCGAGAAGATTGATGGCCTGGAAGTGTTTGATGCCGAGCGCCACGCCGGGCGCATTCTGGGCATGGGCGACATTCTGGCGCTGGTCGAGCAGGTCACGGCCGGTGTGGACATGGCCGCAGCGCAAAAGCTGGCTGCCAAAGTCAAGAGCGGCGCGGGGTTCGACTTGAACGACTTTTTGGGCCAGATCCAGCAAATGAAGCAGATGGGCGGCCTGTCCAGCCTGATGGACAAGCTGCCTGCCGCGATGGCGGCCAAGGCCGGCCAGGTGGACATGGACCGGGCCGAGAAAGACATCAAGCGCAAGGAAGGCATCATCCACAGCATGACCCAGCTTGAGCGGCGCAAGCCCGAGCTCATCAAGGCCACCCGCAAGCGCCGCATTGCCAATGGGGCTGGCGTGCAGGTTCAGGAAGTCAACCGCATGCTCAAGGAGTTTGAGCAGATGCAGGACATCATGAAAAAAATGAAGGGCGGCGGCATGATGAAGATGATGAAACGCATGGGCGGCATGAAAGGCATGCCGAAGATGCCGTTTTGAGCGATTTTCCTGATTTTTTAGGGTCAAATAGGCCTGTAGCCCTTATCCCATATGCATAAGTAGCTATAAATAAAATAGTTTTACTTGTCAATGCCGTTGGATCTTGCCCAACAACATGGACCAACGCTATGCGTGCCTGAAGACCATGAAAGTGACCCTGATGCAGCCCTTCCACATGGTTCCGTGATCAGGCTTCGGCCTGCCAGCCACCCGAGCCACGGGAACCCGCCTTCTGCGGTGCTTATTGCCTGTAGGCTTGTTCCAGTTTGGCGATGTCGAGCTTGCCCATCGTCATCATGGCCTTCATGACCGGCTCAACTTTGCGGGGGTCCGCATCGTCGATCGCGGGGACCCGCGCCACACCCTTGCAACCGGTGCCTTGACGAGGTTTTCAACGGTAATTTTCATGACGTAGCGCCTTGCATGAATGAGGGATGAACAGGTGCGATGCAATGAGTTTTCTTACGGTCGTTCAGCCGCGACGTGCCGCTTCGATGGCGGCGATATCGATTTTCCCCATCTGCATCATGGCTTGGAACGCACGTTTTGCCACCGCAGGGTCTGGGTCGGTGATGGCTTGCGTCAAGGCGATCGGCGTGATCTGCCACGACAGCCCCCATTTGTCTCTGCACCAACCGCACTCACTCTCCTGTCCGCCGTGGCTTACGATGGCATTCCAGTACCGGTCTGTCTCAGCTTGATCGGCCGTACAGATCTGAAACGAAAACGCATTGCTGTGTTTGCACTCGGGCCCACCGTTGAGGCCCAGGCACGGGATGCCCAGCACGGTGAATTCAACCGTCAAGACGTCGCCTTGCTTGCCCGATGGATAGTTCCCGGGTGCCCGGTGCACGGCATTGACGGTGGAGTCTGGAAAGACCGAGGCATAAAACTGCGCGGCTTCTTCAGCATCGCGGTCGTACCACAGGCAGACTGTGTTTTTGGTTGGGTTTGCTGTCGAGGCGGTCATGTCATTTCTCCATGATGATCGACAAGCCGCCGTAGATCATGCGTTTGCCGTCGAAGGGCATCGGAGCGCGGGCGGGGTCCATGCGCGGATCAGCCATGACTTTTTCCCAGGCACTGTCACGCACCGCCTTTGAAGGCCATTCGATCTACGAGAAGACGACGACCTCGCCCTGTTCGCGCTTGACCGCCATCGAAAAGGACGTGAGCTTGCCTTCGGGCACATCATCCCCCCAGCTTTCAACCACGTTCACCGCACCGTAGTCTTTGAACATAGCTGCGGCCTCTGTGGCATGCCGGAGATAAGCCTCTTTGTTGGCCACGGGCACGGCGGCTACGAATCCGTCAAGATAGTTCATGTCGATCTCCAGAATAAAAAGCGATTAAAAATTTGCTGCATTGGGTGTGGTTGGATTGGGCCGGGATCAACCTTTCGGCCCATCCAGCCCGACCATCCAGTTCACGCCGAATTTGTCACTGCACATGCCAAAGCAGGGCGACCAGAAAGTTTTGCCCATCGGCATGAAAACGTTGCCACCCAAAGCCAGTGCGTCAAACATGCGTTTGGCCTGGGCTTCGCCGTCTGCGGTGATGGACAGGCTGACGCCGGAAAAATTCACCGGCTCCGCGCTCATGCCGTCTGAGGCCATCACCATGGTCTGGCCGACCGTGAAGCCGCAGTGCAGGATTTTTTCATCCCAGTTGGGCGGCAATGGCATGTGGGGCGGCTCGGGGCTCTCTTTGAAGCGCATCACCATCATGCGCTGTGCGCCTACAGCGGCTTGATAGAAGTTCAAGGCCTCTTCGCAGCGGCCAGAAAACATCAGGTACGGTTCGACTCTCATGGTGTGTCCTTTCAAAAGTGCGTGGTGTGGTTGACATGGGCACGCGTGGTTGGGCGAGGTTGGGGATGGTTAGGGCAATGGGATCAAGTGTTGAAACTGAGCTTGTGATCGCCGCTCAGCCCGGAATCTCTGGCTCGACCAGCCGCGCCAGATTGCGCAGGGATTCTTGCCAGCCCAGATAGCAGGCTTCGGTGGGGATCATTTCGGGGATGCCTTCCTGCACCGCAGTCAACTCTGTGCCAACGGAAACCTTTTTCAAGGTGATCGTCACCGTCATGACCCCCGGCAAATTGGGGTCGTCAAACACGTCGGTGTAGCGCAGGCGTTGGTTCGGCACCAGTTCAAGGTATTCGCCGCCAAATGAAATCGGCGTGCCGGTGGTGAAGTTGGTGAACGACATCTTGAAAGTGCCACCGACCTTCGCATCCATATGGTGCACCTTGCCGGTGAAACCATTGGGCGGCAGCCAGCGCGCCATGGCATCGGGGTCAAGGAACGCTCGGTAGACTTTTTCGGGTTTTGCAGCAATCACGCGGTGCAGGTGAACGGTGTTGGTTGTCATGGTGAATGTTCCTTTTTCCTTGCCTTGGTTGGGGTTTGGTCAATAACGTTACTTTGGCTTTGTTCAGTTGTCCAAAGTGTTGGTCGCCTTCAATTTGATCCCGCTGCGACCGGCGACATAACCACAGCTATTGGATTCCAGGAATCAGGCGTCGAATTTACGATGTAAGTCATGCGAATCAGCCCACCTTTCAGTGCAGTCGTACTCACCATCTGCAAGGCGTGCCGATCATGGAGCCCTTGAAACAGCGATTTGCCCGACCCGAGCAATAGGGGCACCACCACCCGCCGCAACTCGTCCACCAACCCTGCATTGAGCAGGCTTGAGACCAGTGCCGCGCCCCCCCACGGCGTGCATGTCTTTGCCCGGCAGCAGTTTCAAATCGCGAATGTCGTTCAAGGTGCGGACAATGCGCGTGTGTTTCCAGGCGGCCGGGCCCATGTCCGCAGACAGCACGATGTGTGGCGTACGCATCGCAAAGTCCGCGTAATCAATCTCGCCTTGGGTCGCTGGCTTGCTGCTGAAGGGAAGGGGTGCCTTGGGGTTGCATGGACTGCGCTCCAATACTTCTCGTAGTCGGGGTACATCTTTGCACCCAAAATGCAGGTGCCGATCTGTTGCTCAAGGTCAAAAACATCTTCCCAGCTTGAAATCCAGTCAGTCTGGCCCTCGCTGTCCTCGATGTACCCGTCCAGCGAAATGATCATGGCTGCGATGATTTTTCTGAGTTTTCTAATTTGTGGTGTGGCGGCTGGCACGCCATCAGCGAAGGCTGTGACTTTTGCGGTGGCTTTTGCCTGATTCATGATGACTCCGTGTTGATTATTTGAGGCCCCTCACCGGGGAACTGATCGAACGGCGGCACGGGAAACTGCCGATGTTTTTACAAGAGGGTGATCGTTCAGCACCAGCGCGACATAGCGGCGAAGGTGTGCAACGCAGTCTGCCGCGATTTGGGCACCGCCTTGTGCCTTGGCCAGAATGAACGCACCCTGGAGCGCTGCCTGGGTGTAGTGGGCTAAGCCCTCAGGCGTCCAATCGGCATCGGGCGCGTACTGCGCGCGGGCCAGGGCGATGTCTTTGGCGATGGTCTGGGCGTGAGTGTCGATGCCAGTCCAGCAAGCGTCGCGAATGGCGGGGTGGGTCTCAAACGTCTCCTGCACCATCGTGCCCAGAAGGCAGGTGAAGTCGGGCAGCTTGCCCTGCAATATGTGCGCGCGAAAGTCGATGTAGGCGAGCACACGCTCGCGGGGGTCGGTAATCTGCTGGTAGGGCGCGTTTGCAAACAGGCCGCTGGTGACCTGCGTCCAGTAGCGGGTGGACTCCACCGCCAGTTCCTCTTTGCCCTTGAAGTGGTGAAAGAAGCTGCCCTTGGTCACACCGGCCGTGTTGCAGATATCGTCAACCGTGGTCGCGGTGTAGCCTTTG
>JAYVNK010000270.1:0-4386 GCA_043758475.1 Comamonadaceae bacterium
CGTGACCCAACCTACGTTGTCTCGGACGACTGCCGTTGGATTTTCAAGTTTTACCGACAGCTCAGAAAAACGTTCAGCAACTCCCAGCCAACTCTTGCGTACCTCTTCCCAGCCGATTGTTATCTGCCGCGCGTTGGGATGGATTGCAATCACGTGGGGCTCCTGCAACGACAATGCTTCAAGGGCCACAATATCAAGCCGCGACAGAACCTCGTCGAATGCCCGGTTTACCGCAAGCATTTCGTCGCCCGCTGAAGCGGGCAGCGCGGCGGCATCTGCGCTCCACAGCGCAGCGCCGGCGAGTGAGGTGATGGCGTACAGAATATGGCGTCGGTCATGTTGCATGGTTTTCTCCGTTGATTAAAGGGAAGCCAAGTTTGGACCTTTACGCGATCGCTATCAATGTCAAAATGCGATCAACAGTTGTCATTTTCGGAAGATCCGCATGTTGAATTCGTCTCCTGGGATTCATAACGTCCGCTACGCAAACCCGCTTCGCCCTGGTTTCGACATCGAGGTCATGCGTCTGTCAGATCTTTTGCACCGTGCTGCCCCTGAGCATTTCCAGCCGCCTCAACGACCCCAGTTTCACCTGCTGTTTTTCATCACCCGGGGAAATGGCAGGCATCTGATCGATTTCCGTGCGCATTCATGCCGCTGCGGTACCGTGTTGCATGTTCGACCCGGCCAGGTGCAGCAATACGTGACTGTTCCAAGCTTCGAGGCTTTAGTGGTTCTTTTCTCGCCATCTTTTGTGCCGTCAGACCATGAGCTGACACGATTGAGCGGCCACGACAGTTTGGTTGACCACGTGTTGCCAGATGGCTCCTTGCTTACGGCCGGTCCAACGGCAGATCTCATAGCGCACGAATTCGAGCAATTGTGCAGCGAGTACCGTCAGCTCACGGCATCGTATCTGAGCATTAGCCTGATAAGGCACCTGCTGCAGGTACTGCTGTTGCGCTTGGCTTTGTTGTCGATCCCAAAAAATTCCGCCGCGCTGCCTCACACGGCGGCATCCCGCACGGTCGCGAGATTTCAGCGTGAACTGGAGCGCCGCTTTACCCAGAGCCACAAAGTGGGTGATTTTGCGAGTTGGTTGAATTGCTCACCCAGGACTTTGTACTCTAGCTGCATGACGATGCGAGGTGTGGGTCCGAAGTCCCTGATCGAACACAGAGTGATATTGGAGGCGCAACGCCTGCTCGTGCATACCGCCTTGGCCGTCGAGGGTATTAGCGGTGAACTCGGCTTCGACGAACCGGCCAACTTTACGCGTATTTTCAGGCGTATTGCTGGCGTAAGTCCTGGCAGTTTTCGCGATGACCGCCGTCGTGCGTTGGATGTTCAATGACGCGAAAAAAACCTGAGGCGAAAACTTAGAGATGCATGCACTGAATCGGCAACTCCCTGATTTGAAGATGGTCAGTGCCGAAATTCAGGAAGAAATCTGGCATGACGGTGACGAACCGGTCGGTGGCCAACAGACTCAGGCGTGAATTCAGTGGACCCGTCAAGACCTTGCAGTGCGGCGGTTCGGCGCCTATGTCTGCAAACGTCCCAAAAAAGCGAGTTTCCCGCCTCAAGCCACCGGTAATTTGGGTTCCACGTTCTGTCCACTGTTTGATTGTTGCCTATGAGCGTGTCAGCCTTTGCCCGCGATCACTGTGCGCTCAATCAGCCGGTCATCACCTAGCACAATCATGGCAAACAGCAGCTCATCCAGGTTGCTGGCGCGCGCCGTCTTGCGAGCCAGCAAGGGTGTGGCAGCCGGGTTCAGAACGATGAAATCGGCCTCGCAGCCGGGCTGCAGGTTGCCGATCACGCAATCCAGGCCCAGCGCCTGCGCCGCGCCCGCCGTGTGCTGCCACCACAAGTGCTGCGGGCTCAAAGAAAGGCCCGGCTTGGTCTGCCCTTCCCTACCCACGTAATACGCGGCCAGCATGGTGTGAAACGGGCTGAACGATGTGCCACCGCCCACGTCACTGGCCAGGCCATAGCGGTAGCCCACTTGATCGGCCCTTGAATAGTCAAAAAAGCCGCTGCCCAAAAACAGGTTGCTGGTGGGGCACACCGCAGCCGCCGCGCCGGTTTCGCGCATCAGGGCACGGTCGGCGTCGTCGAAGTGGATGCAGTGGGCGTAGATGGCGCGGTCACGCATCAGGCCGTAGTCGGCATAGGTGGCCAGGTAGGAGCGGGAGTTGGGAAAAAGCTCACGCGCCCATTTGATTTCGTCCCTGTTCTCGGCCACGTGGGATTGAATCCAAACGTCGGGGTATTTTGCGGCCAGTTCGCCCGCGCCCTGCAGTTGTGCATCGGTACAACTCGGAGCAAAACGCGGGGTGATGGCGTAACCCAGGCGGCCCTTGCCGTGCCACTGCTGGATGAGAGCTTCGGAGTCAAGCAGGCTTTGCTCAGTCTGGTCCCGAACGCCATCGGGCGAATGGCGGTCTTGCAGGCACTTGCCGGTGACCATGCGCATCCCCTTATTTTGAGATTCTGTGAACAGCGCGTTGACTGACGCAGGATGCGAAGTGGCAAACGTCAGCGCGGTCGTCACCCCATTGCGCAGCAGCTCTGATATAAAAACCGTAGCTACTTGTGCACTGTAGTCAGGGGCTACAAAGCGTTTCTCCTCTGGAAACGTGTAGTTTTCAAGCCACGGCAGCAAACCCGGCGCTGGCGAGCCAATCACATCGGTCTGCGGGTAATGGATGTGCATGTCCACAAAACCGGGGGCGATGATGCGGCCCGGCAGGTGCTCCACGTTGATGCCGGGGAATCGGCCAATCAGCTCGCGGTAAGGTCCCACGGCCTGGACCCTGTGAACCGCGTCATCCGAGTGAGCAGTGAAGATGCCCTCCTTCCCCTGGCCACCCGACCCCACCACCAGCAGGCCATCATCTTCATAGACCGCAGCTTGGTGGGGGTCGCGAAGCGCGTCAAAGCGAAGGATGCCGGCGCGGTAAGCTTTCATGGCGTGCAGGCTACCGCAAGTTGCGAACCCGATGACCCCGCGATCCGTCATTTCGTCATTCCCCGATCATTTGGCGACCTTGCCCTGCACGCCTTCCACCAGCCAGTTCATGCCCAGAATCTGGCCATCGGCGAGCGTCTTGCCCGCCTCGATGACGGTGTTGCCTTCATTGTCTTTAACTGCATTGCCACCTGCAGTGAAGGGACGCAGCAGGCCCGAAGCGATGTCTTTTTGCCGGGCCAGCACCTCAGCCCGCACAGCTTTGGGAACCTTGGGGCCAAAGGCATCGACACGGACCATGCCGTCTTTCACGCCCCCCCACACAGTGCCGCTTTTCCAGCTGCCATCCAACACGGCTTTGGTGCGCTCTGTGTAGTAGCGGCCCCATTCGTGGGTGACGGCCACAATCTGCGCATCCGGCGCCACGCGGCGCATGTCGGAGTGGTAGGCCACGGCCATTTTGCCGCGCTCTTGCGCAGCCACCATCACGGCGTTGGAGCCGGTGTGGAAGGCAATCACGTCCACATTCTGGTTGAACAGCGTCATGGCGGCATCACGCTCTTTGGGTGGGTCAAACCAGGCACCCAGCCATACGACTTTGATCTCGGCCCTGGGGTTGACCGAGCGCATGCCCAAGGCAAACGCGTTGATGCCCTGCAGCACTTCGGGGATGGGAAAGCCCGCCACGTAACCGGCCACGTTGGTTTGCGTCACTCGGCCCGCCGTGATGCCCGCCAAGTAGCGCCCTTCGTAGTAGCGCGCGTTGGCGCTCGACACGTTGGCCGTGGTTTTGTAGCCAGTGATGGACTCAAACTTCACATCGGGGAAATCCTTGGCCACCTTGAGCGTGGGCTCCATGTAGCCAAAGCTGGGCGTGAAGATCAGTTTGTTGCCCTGCAGTGCCAGGTCGCGGATCACACGCTCGGCATCCGGCCCTTCGGCCACGTTTTCCACATAGGTGGTTTTGACCTGGTTGCCCAGCGCCTGCTCGACGGCCTTGCGGCCTTGGTCATGCTGGTGAACCCAGCCGGCGTCGGTCAGCGGCGCCACGTAGACGAAACCGATTTTGAGTGGCTCCTTCGCAGGAGCAGGTGTCGGAGTGGGCTGGGAAACAGGTTGAGAAAGAGCGGGGAAGAAACAACAGGCGGCCACGGCTATAGCTGCGAGGTTTTTATACATGGTAGTCCTCTACATGGCTCCGAAATGCAAAAAAGCAAGGCCCGCCGGAGCAGCAGGCCTCGAGGTGATTTTACGCGACAGAAATTTGAACTGAACTGGCTAAATCGGCCCGTCAAACTGTCCTGGCGTCACCAAAAAGCGTCAGCAGAAAGTCTCAAACACCTCGTTCAGGCAATCGCTGTACTTTCGTTTCAAGTCAGCATCCATAAAGCTGGCCTCGAAACTGTTGT
>JAYVNK010000271.1:0-13204 GCA_043758475.1 Comamonadaceae bacterium
CAACGACCTGCTGATCCTCGATTTGATGATGCCCGGCATGGACGGCCTGGAAGTGTGCAAAACCCTGCGCGCGCGCGGCTGCAGCACGCCCATCCTGATGCTCACCGCCAAGTCCACCGAGCTGGACCGCGTGCTGGGCCTGGAGCTGGGTGCCGACGATTATTTGACCAAACCTTTTTCGCTCGCCGAGCTGCTGGCCCGCGTAAAGGCGCTGCTGCGTCGCGCCGAGCTGCTGCGCGTGGCACAGGCCAGTGCGCAGTCGCAGGGCAGCTCGCTCTGCAATGGTGACCTGGAGATTTTGCCGGTCAAGCGGCAGGTCAGTGTGCGCGGACGCGCGTTGGACTTCACCGCTCTGGAGTTTGATTTGCTGCTGCATTTTGCGCAGCATCCTGGGCATGTTTTT
This sequence comes from Comamonadaceae bacterium, assembly GCA_043758475.1. Taxonomy (GTDB): domain Bacteria; phylum Pseudomonadota; class Gammaproteobacteria; order Burkholderiales; family Burkholderiaceae_C; genus JANYCG01. The sequence goes on from JAYVNK010000271.1 coordinate 404, forward strand.
TCGCGCGCGCAGTTGCTCAATGCGGTGTGGGGCTACACCCACGACGGCTACGAGCACACGGTCACCACCCACATCAACCGGCTGCGCGCCAAGCTGGAATCGGACCCGCTGCGCCCGCAGCTGATACTTACCGTGCGCGGAGCCGGGTACAAAATGCGGGAAGCGCGATGATTCCAGCTCAATGACCGTCCGCCTCAAGATTGCGCTTACCATTTTCCTCACCGGGCTGCTCACGGCGGTGGGGGTGATTGCGACGGTGCTGATTGCTTTTGAGCGCTTTGAGCGCGAGTCCACCTACTACCGTGCTGGCGCCTTTCTGGACCGGGTAGTGGCGCTGCACACCGACATCTTTGACATGCAGGCGCGGTATCCCGACGAGTTCAACAGCTTTTTGCGCAACCTGGTGCTGTTTGAGCCCGACACCCAGCTCTATCTGCTGGATGGCGCGGGCACGGTGAAGGCTTCCACAGGCGAGGTGCAGTTGCCGGCGGGTTTCAAGGTGGCGCTGGGCCCTGTGATGGAGGCCATTGGCAGCGTGCCCATGCCCTACGTGATGGGCGACGACCCAGAGCGCATGGACGCCACGGCGGTGATTGCCGCGCGGCCGCTGCGCCGGGCCGTCATCCGAAATGAGCCTGGCGTGGCCGGCTATCTGTACCTGGTGTCGCACAAACGCGATTTGCCGCAGGGGCGGCTGGCGGCGTTGCAAAGCACCTTTGCCCAGCCCGCGCTGGTGCTGATTTTGGCTGTGGTAGCGCTGACCACCTTGCTGGCCGCCTGGGTCACGGCGGCGGTGACCCGGCCGCTGGCGCGCCTGACCCGAGCCGTGGCCGCCGTGTCGCGGGATGGGCTTCAAGACTTTGCCGCCGCGCCCGGCACGGCTGCCGCCGAGGCGTTCGAGCTCACCAACACGACAGATCCAGCCTCGACAAAGGACGAGTTTGGTCAGCTCACCAACGGCATCCGCGCCATGTTGGGAACGCTGCGCACGCAATGGGGCACGCTGCGCCGGCTGGACCACTTCAGGCGCGAAGGCGTGAGCAATTTGTCGCACGATCTGCGCTCGCCCCTTACCGCCACCACCGCGTGCCTGGAGACGCTGGAAAACCGCTGGGCCGGTAACGAGGCCCGCGCCGCAGACCGGCAACTGGTGGAGGTGGCGCTTCGCAATACGCAAAACGCCACGCGCCTGGTTCAGTCCCTGGGCGATTTGGCTCAACTGGACGAGCCTGAGTTCAAGCTGCGCGCAGAGGTGATGGATGTGTCAGAACTGCTGGACGACGTGGCTCTGCGGTTTACCGAACGGGCCGCGCGGCTGGGTGTGCACATTGTGGCGGGCATGGCAGGCGAGGCGGAGGCTTTGGACAGCGCACCGGCCCCCTTGGCCGCCGTGGACGTGGAGCTGTTTGAGCGCGCCATCGCCAACCTGTTGGACAACGCGCTGAAGTTTTGCCCGCCCGGTGCCACCATTGCGCTGAATGCCGTGCAGGTTGCGACGATACCTGGCCATGAGGTGCGGGTGACGGTGAGCGATACCGGCCCTGGCATTCCTGATGCCGACATTCCCCATCTGTTTGACCGCTTTTTCCAGAGCCGTCAGAGCGTCGCACCCGCCACCGGCGAAGGCGGTAAAGGCCTGGGCCTGGCCATCGTCAAGCGCATTGTGGAATTGCATGGCGGGCGGGTGTCGGTCACCAGCGTGCCGGGAATGGGCACCCAGGTGACGCTGACACTGCCCGGCGCACCGGGCTAGCACATGGCCTGCACGTGCCACTGCCCGCGAAGACCAGTGCGTTGCCGTTCACAGTCCAGACCGGCCTGTAGCAGTCACTTTTCTCCAGGCAGATTTTTTGCCATTGTGACCGCCCTGGTGGCCTTATCTGCTCCAAGCGGTTGTTCTGTTCAAGGTTTGCGATCCTGCTGCTCGCAGAACGCAACCACTTCTTTCAGCACAGCCTGCACGGCCAGATTCGCTGCCAGCACCCCGCCGTAAGGATCATCAGTGGGTGACGGCACACTGGCATTGAATTCGCGCCAGGCCAGCACGCGGCGTGTTTTGTCATCAAGCAAGGTAGCGCGCAGCGTGAAATGCACGCGGCTTGGGCTGGATTGAAACTCCTGCTGCAAGCGGATGATGTCGGTCTCCAGCCGCATCTCGCCCACTGCCGTGCCAGGTGCCAGCACCACGGCGCGGAATGCACCGGAGTTTTGCAGTGATGCCACCAATAGCGTCCCAAGCATGCGCGCCGGGGGGTCAACCCATTCGCTGTTTGCAAAGTACTCCAGCTGGTGCGCCTCACGCAGGTAGATGATGCGCTGGCTGTCAAAGCCGGGGGCAGTGTCGTGCTCGGACTCAATGCGCTGCACGCGCACAGCGCGAGTGCCGCCATGCTGCCGCCCATCACTCGGGACAGTTGGACGGTGGCAGAAGCATAGTTGTTGTCACCCATTGGTTTGGGATGCGGACTGTTCATGGTTTTGTACCTGTTTCTCCGGACCCGTTGGCCGCCGGCTTGCGGCCAAACAGCAGGCCGCGCGGGTCACGCTCGGTCTGCCCGCTCAGGCGGCGCAGGGAGGTGGTCAACGCGCCCAACTCAGCCATGAGCTGCTGCAGCTCGGGCAGCGTGTTGGCGGTGAAGCGGCTCACGTCAGCGCCCACAGCGTCGACCGCCTTCGTGGCGCTGGCGCTGGTTTGGCTGAAATCGCTGCCCATCTTTTCAATGGCACCAGCACTGCGGCCGACGCGCTCGATCACCGGAGCAATTTGCGCTGTGGCGGCAGCCGTGTTTTTGAACATCTTCTCGGCTTGGACAAGGCTTGAATCCAGCGCGTCTTTGCGTGCTGCCACAGTGCGCGCCACGGCGGCGATGTCAGGCAGAGCGCTTTTGAGTGACACGCGGTTGTCTTCGCCCAGCATGGCGTTGAGGTTGTTGAACGTGCTATCCAGCTTGGCCAGCACATTGGTCAGCACATTCTCCAGCCGCGTTGCCAATGAATGCTTGGTGCGGATCACCGGGTATGCGTTGCCCGCCAGCAGCCCCAGCGGAGGTGAATCGCGCGTACTGCCACTGAGTTCGACGTAGGCAATGCCGGTGAGGCCCTGGGTTTTCAGGACTGCGACCGTGTCTTCCTTGATGGACGTGCCGCGCTCAATCGCCAGCTGCAAAATCACCCGCTCCGGGTTAAGCGGATCAAGCTTGATTCCCTGCACCTTGCCCACGTCAACCCCATTGTTTTTGACCGGCGCGTTCAGGTTCAGGCCCGCTACTGATTCATCTTCAATCGCGTGGTACAGATCGTATTTTTTCTGCGGAGCGCCGCCCGAGGCCAGCCACAGCACCACGGCGATCAGCGCCGCGCAAAGGGCCAGCACAAATGCGCCGACCAGCGTGTAGTTCACTTTTGTTTCGATGATGGCACCTCAATCTGTTGCGCGCTGCGGCCTCGTGCGCCGTCAAAATGCAGGGCAAGCCCGGCAGCGTCGGCGGGGGCGGCAAGGGGCGCTGGCTGGGTAGGCATGTTGCGGGGTACGTTAATTGAAAAAATTTGTGTTGTATGTGCGCAAGCGCACAGAGCGGCGCGTTGAATTGGAGGAAAGTCGGACACCTGAGGAAGCGCGGATCTCGCTTCCCAAGCTAGCAACGTTTTGAACGGAGAACCTTCGCCATGAAAACCAGTCTTCAATTGCGTTTTGGCTCATGTTGTGAATCACGCGTGTGGAATATCGCTGCGGGCCCGGCTCTTGCCTGTGCCGTTGCTGTTGCACTGCCCGGCTGCGGCAAGCCTGCCGACACGCCAACTGGTTCGGGCCAGGTTGGCACGCCCCCTGCCGGCGGCGCCAGCGCCACCATCGGCACCGAGATTGACGACAGCGTGGTGACCACCAAAGTCAAGTCCGCATTGCTGAACGACCCGGATGTCAAAAGTATTGACTTCAAGGTAGAGACCCGCAAAGGCGAGGTGCTGCTGAGCGGTTTTGCGGCCAACCAGTCGCAGATTGACCGCGCAATTGCCGTCACGCAAGCCGTCGCCGGTGTCAAAGGCGTGGACAACAAGGTGAGCCTGAAGGGCGCGCCCGTCACGGTGGGCAACACCGTGGACGACGGCATCGTCACCGTGCAGGTGAAGGCGGCGCTGCTGGCCGATGCGAGCGTCAAGAGCTTTGACATCGCCGTCGTCACCCGCAAGAATGAAGTCCAGCTCAGTGGCTTTGTCGACAACCAGGCCCAGATTGACCGGGCTGTCGGAGTTGCCCGTGGCATCACGGGCGTGATCGGTGTCATCAACGATATGAAAGTGAAGAAATGACCATGAAAACCATCAATTCAACCAGCGTGGCCGGGAACCGTGGGGTGACGTTGCGTTTGGGCCTTGGCTTGGCTGCGCTGCTCACACTGGGGGCCTGCGCCAATACCAGCGCACCTGCCACAGGCGGCAATGCAACTGCCTACCCGCAATCGGGCAATCCGTCCGGCACCTACTCCGGGTACGGCGTGGTGCAATCCATCGACCTGGTGCAGCAATCACAAAGCACCGGCATTGCGGGCACGGGGATCGGCGTGGGTGCCGTTGCGGGCGCCGTGGTGGGTGGAATCCTCGGCAACCAGGTCGGCGGCGGTGTGGGCAACACGGCCGCCACCGTGCTGGGTGCCGCAGGCGGTGCTTACGCTGGCAACGAGATCGAGAAGCGAAACCAGCAGCAAAGCAACGCCTACAAACTGACCATCCGCATGAACGACGGCAGCTACCAGACGCTGACGCAAGCCACCAACGCCGATGTGCGTGTGGGCGACCGCGTGGTGATCGACAACGGCGTGGCGCGCCGCTATTGAGCGCTGCATCAGGTCCGCTTGTGCACTTGCACATCCACAAACATGCCCATGTAGTCGCCGGGGTAGCCGTGCCATGAGCCGCTGACAGGAGACGCCAGCGTGGCATGCCGCGCTACGCCGACGCGGATCAGGTCGGTGCCGCCGATTAAATTATTCGTGGGATCGAATGGAATCCAGCCGGTGCCGGGCAGGTAGACCTGCGCCCAGGCGTGCGTGGCTCCGGCACCCTGCATTTGGGCGTTGCCGTCGTCAAGCCACGGGGTGTGCAAGTAGCCCGAGACGAATCGCGCCGCATAGCCCAAGTGGCGAATCGCCTCGATCATCAGCGTGGCAAAGTCGCGGCAGGTTCCGCTTTGCAGGCGCAGCGTGTCGTAGGGTGTTTGCACGCCTTGATCAAAGCGGCCCAGGTACTGCATGCTGTTGCGGATGGACTGGGTCATCACCACCAGCAATTGCCGTGCGTCGGATGCGCCCGTGGGATCAATGAACCGGCTGGCCCAAGCCAGCAGCGAACCGTCCGGGTCATCGTAATACGGCACGAGATAGTGCGACAGGGCCAGACGCTCTTCAAAGTTGTAGTTGACAGGAAAGCTCTGCGCGCGCGGACTCAACGGCACATCCAGGGCCCTGGTTCCCGTGTGCTCCACTGAAAAAGAGCAGACAACTTTCAGTTCGGTCGCCGGACTTTGCGGCTGCACCAGCGCTACAGAATTTGAATAGACATCCTGGTACAGGCGAATGTCCACCGGCGCGGGCGTGACCACCATGTCGGTGGCCAGCACGCGCAGGTCGTGGCTGTCACGCGGGCGGAACAGCACGCGGTGCTCGCCCAACTGTACCGGTTGGGCGTAGCGGTAGTGGGTGGTGTGGGTGATGTCAAAGAAAACGGACACGCGGTGGCTCCCGATGGCTGGTTGCAAAATGAATCAGCACCAGAAGGATGCCTGCTGGCATGCAGGCGCGTCCATCGGCGGCTGGCGCACCGGCCTGTCAGCGATTTCCTACACGCCACTTGCATCGTCGCCCGCGAAAATCATGGCTGCCTGCCCGCGCGCAAAACGGTTCCCAAGGCATAAGATGGTCTTTGCAACATGCACCACCAACAAGCAGTCTGAAAGCACCCCTTGATCCGGCTTAAATTTTCAATCGAGTTGAATTACGACATCGCCCCGCCAGGTTGCGACTTTATTTTCAGCATCCACGCGGCCATGACGCAGCAGCAGATTGTGGTGGCCGAGTCGCTTTTCATCAGCCAGAATTTGCAACCTAATCTGTACGTCGACCCGGTAACGCACACCCGGCTGTTGCGCCTGCAGGCCTTTGGTGGGCCGCTGGTGGTGCGCTACGACGCCACGGTGGATCTGGATCACGCCACGGCCCAGCCGCAGCAGTTGGGCGAGGTGGCCGTGGCCGATCTGCCAGGCTCCGTATTGCCCTACCTGTACCCCAGCCGCTACTGCCAGTCAGACCGGCTGCACAGACTGGCGGTGAAAGAGTTTGGCCATCTGTGGCAGGGCTACGCGCGGGTGCAGGTGATACGCGACTGGGTTGCCAACCGCGTCACCTTCACCTCCAATTCTTCCAATGGCAACACTACGGCAGTGGACACGCTGGTGGAAGAAGTGGGTGTTTGCCGGGACTTTGCCCATCTGATGATTGCGCTGTGCCGCGCCGTCAACATCCCAGCCCGTTTTGCCACCGGCATTGATTACGGCGCAGCGCATGCTTTGGGGCCGCCAGATTTTCATGCCTATGTGGAGGTTTATCTTTCTGGGCGCTGGTACATGTTTGACCCGTCGGGCACGGCCATTCCGATGGGGTTTGTGCGTTTTTGCACCGGGCGTGATGCAGCCGATTCGGCTTTTGCCACGCTGTTTGGCGGCGTCATCGGGGCCGCGCCAGTGATCCAGATTGAGGCCATACCCAATGCGCAGGGCGTGCTGGTGGTGCCGCACCATGTGCCTTATGCACTGTCCACTGATGGACAATGGCATTGAATGGACAAGAACCGCACCTAATCCAAAGTTGCCAATCCATCCACCCTCATGACCTCCCTGCCCGTTTCACCCAATGGGACCAAAGCTCCCATAGCATCCGTCAATCCCGGCCAGATCAGCCGTGGCCTGGACCAGCTCTTTGCGATTGCCGCCGGCCAGACGCTTGACACAACATGCGAGTGCTTCTATTTTTTGCGCCACGGCCAGACACCCCGCAATGCGCTGCGGATTTTCCAAGCCCCGGATGAGCCCCTCAGCCCATTGGGCGTAGAACAAGCTCACAGCGCCGCCCACCTGCTTGCCCACGAGCCGCTGGCAGCCATCGTCAGCAGCGACATGACACGCGCCTGGCAGACGGCGGGCATCGTGGCTGCCCGCCCCGAATTGGCGGGGTTGAAAGTCATTGGACACGCGGGCCTGCGCGAACGCAACTTCGGCGCGCTCAATGGCACCTCGTCTGCCAATATCGACTGGGAGTACAGCCCCGAGGGCGGTGAAACTCTGAAAGCGTTTGTGACGCGAACGCGTCTGGGGTTGGACTTTGCCTTGGCGCATGCTGTGCCCACGCTGGTGGTTGCGCATGGTGGCACGCTGTACGTGCTGATGGCGCTATTGAAGCTAGACTTGAGGTTGCAACTGCTGGGCAATGCGCAGCCCCTTCTGTTCCAGCGGCGCAATGGCCAAGTCGGCGATTGGACTGTGACGCCACTTGGCGGTGGGTCGACCGAAGCGGACGTGACTTCAGCGTCGGGTGCCCCGAATATTTCCTGATCTTGCGAGGACGCGGCGCTCAATTTTCCGAAAAAGCCTCCACCTCAACCAGGCAGTCGTAAAAAGTAGGCCCCCGGCCCAAATCGGTCAGGCGCTGGCTCGTCAGCTCATTCACGTTTTTGCCGTCCAGTCCCATCTTTCGCCACCAGATCCCCAGGCCGTTGACCACGCCGGGTCGCGCGCGGTGCGTCACCTGCGCCTTGCAGCGGCAGTCGCCACGCGCATTGAAGATGCGCACTGTGCTGCCGGATGCAATGCCGCGCGCTGTGGCATCAATCTCATGCATCTCCAGCAGCGGCTCGCCCTCAATGTCGCGCAGGCTTTTGACGTTGACGAAACTTGAGTTCAAAAAATTGCGGGCTGGGGGCGAGATCATCGCCAGTGGGTACGGCCCGGACCCGCCAGGCACCTCGTAGTTCTCCAGATAATCCGCCAGCCCGTCCAGCCCCTGGGCCGCCAGCCGACTGCTGAAAAATTCACACTTGCCCGAAGGCGTTGGAAACCCGCCCTGGGCGAATGGTGCCGCGGGCAGCTTGAGCGATGCAAAACCGTTGCGCAGCAGCTCGTCGTAGTCAATCGTGGTGCCAAACGCCAGGCGGCACAGCGCCTCGTCGTCCTCTTCAAAGCAGGGCTCACTAAATTGCATGATTTGGCCCATGCGCGCAGCCAGCTCGCGAAAAATCTGCGTGTTGGGCTTCGCCTCGCCCATCGGTGCAATCGCCGGGCGGTTCAGCAGCACATCGGTGTGCCCATAGCTCAGGTGCACATCCCAGTGCTCCAACTGCGTTGTGGCGGGAAGGATGTAATCGGCATAGTCCGCAGTGTCGGTCTGAAAATGCTCCAGCACCACGGTGAACAGGTTTTCGCGCTCGAAACCCTTCACCACTTTGCCCGAGTCTGGGGCTATGGCCACCGGGTTGCTGTTGTAGACGATCAGGGCTTCAATCGCCGGGCCGAATTCATCTGACGCGGCGCGCAGCAAATCATCGCCAATCGTCGTCATGTTGACAGTGCGCGGGTTGCGCCCGGCCAGCAGGTCCGGGCGTTGCAGCGCCGCGCGGTCCACCGGATAGGTCCCCGACGTTGACAGCAACACGCCACCCGCACGGTGCCGCCAGGCGCCGGTCAGCGCGGGCAGCCCCGCAATCAGCCGCACGGCGTTGCCGCCGCCGCGCGCACGCTGTAGGCCATAGTTCATGCGGATTGCGGCGGGCTCCTGAGCCACGAAGCAGGTGCCGTAATCCCGCGCCAATGATTTGATTTGCGCAGAGTCAATGCCGCACACCTTGGCTGCGCGCTCTGGCGGCCACAGCAGGGCGCGTGCGCGCATCGCTTCCCAGCCCACGGTGTGCTGCGCCAGGTAGTCATGGTCCAGCCAGTTGTTAACGATCAGCTCACACATGACGGCCAGCGCCAGGGCGCCATCGGTGCCCGGCAGCAGGGCAATGTGCACATGGCATTTTTCGGCGGTCTCGCTCTGGCGGGGGTCAATGCAAATGACTTTCGCACCATTGCGTTTGGCGGTTTGCACATGGCGCCAGAAATGCAGATTGCTGGCAATCGAATTGCTGCCCCAGATGATGATCAGCCTTGATTCTGCAAAGTGCTCCACCCGCATGCCCACCTTGCCGCCCAGGGTTTGCGTGATGCCTTCACTGCCCGCAGCCGAGCAGATGGTGCGGTCCAGCAACGCCGCGCCCAGCTTGTTGAAAAAGCGCGCCGCCATACTTTCGCCTTGCACCAGGCCCATGGTGCCGGCGTAGCTGTAGGGCTGGATCGCCTGGGCGGCTAGCGGACCGCGCGCGGCGATGGACGTCAGGCGGACGGCGATGTCACCCAAAGCCGCGTCCCAGCTCACCCGCTCAAACTGGCCGGACCCCTTCGGCCCGGTGCGCTTGAGCGGAAACAAAATCCGCTCAGGATGGTAGGTGCGCTCGGTGTAGCGCGACACCTTGGTGCACAGCGCGCCGCCGGTGTGCGGGTGGTCGGGGTTGCCCTGCACTTTGATGGCGATTCCGTTCGCTACGGTGGTGACCAGCGAGCAGGTGTCCGGGCAGTCGTGCGGGCAGGCACCCAGCACCCGGATGGTCAGGTTGTCAGACAAAGTGCCGGAAGTAGGTTTCATGCCTTAAAAAACGCCTTGAAGTTGGTGGAGTTTCGTGCTTCACTATACGGTTAAGCATTCTCCCTTATTGCCATGGTCACACGACGTCAATTTTCTGTTCTGACAGGTGCCGCAGCACTGGCCGGATTCAACAGCGCCCGCGCCCAAAGCGGCGGCAAAATAGTGCTGGGCCAATCGGCCCCCTTCACCGGCCCGGCGGCGCAATTGGGCATCCAGTTCAACCGGGGCGCCAACGTATGGTTCGACCAGCTCAACGCGCAGGGCGGCGTGGCCGGGCGCAAGATTGAGCTGCGCAAGCTGGACGACGGCTACGAGCCCGACCGCTGCGCTGCCAACACCCGCAAGCTGATTGATGAAGAGGTGTTCGCATTGTTTGGCTACATCGGCACACCCACCAGCCTGGCGGCGGTGCCGATGGCAAAAAAGGAGCTGGTCCCCTTCATTGCGCCCTTCACGGGTGCCATGTCCCTGCGCGACCCGTTCAGCAAATACGTGTTTCACATGCGCGCGTCGTACAACGACGAGACCGCACTCATCGTCAAGCAGATGACCACGCTGGATTTGAAAAAAGTGGCGGTTTTCTACCAAAACGACGCCTATGGCAAGGCCGGCCTGGATGGCATGATCCTGGCACTGTCGGCTTTGAATCTTAAACCGGTGGCGCAGGTCACGGTGGAGCGCAACTCGGTCGATGTGGATGCAGCCGTCAAGGCGCTGGTTGCTGCTGCGCCAGACGCGATTGTCCAGGTCAGCGCCTACAAATCGTGCGCCGCCTTCATCCGCGCGGCGCGCAAGGCGGGCTACGGTGGCACGTTCTACAACGTGTCATTTGTCGGCACCCAGGCGCTGGCCGACGAGCTGGGCAAAGATGGCGCGGGCGTGGTCGTAACCCAGGTGGTGCCCTCGCCCTACAACACCGCCCGCCCCATCGCGCGCGAGTTCGTCGAGGCCGTCAAAAAAGCCGGTGGCGATGCGCAGGCCAATTTCTCCAGCATGGAAGGCTACCTGGCCGCCAAGGTCTTCACCGAGGGCCTGCGCCGCGCCAGCTCGGTCACGCGTGACGGCCTGATTGCCGGGCTGGAGTCCATGAGCGACCAGTCCTTTGGCGGTTTTTCAGTGAGTTTTTCGCCCAACAACCACGTGGCGTCGCGGTTTGTTGACCTGTCCATGCTGTTGGGGGATGGGCGTGTGCGGACCTGAGTGGCTCCCAAATTTCCCGGTTGAGCATAAACTGGAGGCGCATCAACCAGACAGCCGTCCTCAGGAGCCCCCATGAAAGTCATCGATTCCATCGTCACCCAGGCCGCTGGCATTGCCGCCGTGCGCCGCGACATCCACGCCCACCCCGAGCTGTGTTTCCAGGAAGTCCGCACTGCCGACGTGGTGGCGGCCAAGCTCACTGAATGGGGCATACCCATCCACCGGGGCATGGGCACCACCGGCGTGGTGGGCATTCTCAAGAATGGCACGTCCACCCGCGCGATTGGCCTGCGCGCCGACATGGACGCCCTGCCCATGCAGGAGTTCAACACCTTCGCCCACACCAGCAAAAACGCCGGCAAGATGCACGCCTGCGGCCACGATGGCCACACCGCCATGCTGCTGGCAGCCGCCCAGCACTTCGCCAAAAACCGCAACTTTGATGGCACGGTTTACCTGATTTTCCAGCCCGCCGAAGAGGGCGGCGGCGGCGCGCGCGAGATGATGAAAGACGGCCTGTTTGAGAAATTCCCGATGGATGCGGTGTTTGGCATGCACAACTGGCCTGGCACGCAAATGGGCAAGTTTGCCGTCAGCCCCGGCCCGGTAATGGCGTCCAGCAACGAGTTCAAGATCACCATCAAGGGCAAGGGCGGCCATGCTGCGCTGCCGCACAACGGGCTGGACCCGGTGCCGATTGCCTGCCAGATGGTGCAGGCGTTCCAAACCATCATAAGCCGCAACAAGAAGCCGATTGACGCGGGCGTGATCTCCGTGACCATGATCCACGCCGGCGAGGCTACCAACGTCATCCCCGACAGTTGCGAGCTGCAAGGCACGGTGCGCACCTTCACGCTGGAGGTGCTGGACATGATTGAGCACCGCATGAAGCAGATTGCCGAGCACACCTGCGCCGCGTTTGACACGACATGTGAATTCGAATTTGAGCGCAACTACCCGCCCACCATCAATTCTGCTGCTGAAGCTGATTTCGCCCGCAAGGTGATGACCGGCATTGTGGGTGCCGACAACGTGCTGATGCAGGAGCCCACTATGGGCGCAGAAGACTTTGCCTACATGCTCCAGGCCAAGCCGGGGGCCTATTGCTTCATTGCCAACGGCGATGGTGAGCACCGCGAAATCGGCCATGGCGGTGGCCCCTGCATGTTGCACAACCCCAGCTACGACTTTAACGACGACCTGATTCCCCTGGGCGCGACCTACTGGGTGCAACTGGCGCAGGAGTGGTTCAAAGCCCCGACACAGGGGGTTGCCGCATGATCGGTGTTGTTGAGGCTTTTTCCGCCAGCTATGCCAAGGCCCGCGTCAAGTTTCTGGAAGCTGCCACCACCGCCGGGTTGCAAATTGAGTCGCACAACCACCCGCTGCCGGGGCGCGACGGCGAAACGCTGGCGATGGACGTGGCCCGCGACGGCGCAGCCGATGCCGACAAGCTGCTGATCGTCACCAGCGCCTGCCATGGCGTGGAAGGCTATTGTGGCAGCGGCGTGCAGGTGTTTGCGCTGCATGACGCCGAATGGCTTGCCAAGGCCCGCGCACAGGGCGTGGCGGTGCTGTATGTGCATGCGCTCAACCCCTACGGGTTTTCGCATATCCGCCGCACCACGCATGAAAACGTGGACTTGAACCGCAATTTTCAGGATTTCTCAAAGCCGCTGCCGGTCAGTGAGGGCTACCGCGCACTGGGCCCGCTATTGGTACCCGAGCAGTGGCCACCGGATGCGGCAAATCAGGCGGCCATTGCGCAGTTTTTGCAGACTCACGGTGTGGCCGCCACGCAGGCTGCCCTGTCAGGCGGACAGCATGAATTTCCGCAAGGTCTGTTCTTTGGCGGCACCGCGCCCACCTGGAGCAA
>JAYVNK010000272.1:0-4338 GCA_043758475.1 Comamonadaceae bacterium
AGAGGCCGGTGCCGAAGCGGTGTTGACTTACGCCATTGGCCCCGAGCTGGCGCAGATCGCCAACGGCATGACCAAGCTGGGCTGGAAAGTCCCAATGATCGGCAGCTGGACGCTCTCCATGGCCAACTTCATCGACAACGCAGGTCCTGGCGGCGAGGGTGCGCGCATGCCCCAGACGTTCATCCAGGAGCCCACCACGCCCAAGCGCCAGTCGTTCATCATCAACTACCTGAAAACATTCAACCCGAAGAACGCGCGCATTGACTCGCCGGTGTCGGCGGCCCAGGGCTACGACTCCATCTATCTGCTGGCTGCCGCCATCAAGCAGGCCAACTCGACCGACGGCCCGAAAATCAAGGCGGCACTGGAAGACCTGAAAACACCCGTGGAAGGCGTGGTGACGACCTACAACAAGCCGTTCACAGCCAAGGACCATGAAGCGATCACGGCCAACATCCCCGTCTTCGGCGAAGTCAAGGGCCAGCGTGTCGTGTATGCCTACCCGGACGACCAGAAGAAAGCCTCTGAAGTTCGCCTGAAAGACGCAACTGCCAAGGGCGCATTGGCAGTCAAGAAGTAATCTGACTGATGTTGCTGGTTTGATCTGATCTGGATTAGACGATCCACACCGTGCCGGCTTCCCAAGCTGTCGCGGTGTTTTTTTGTGCCTTGGTGTCACTCGCCTGTTACGGTTTTTCGTTGAATTCTTAGTGAAAGCGTCTTTATGGAAATCCTGCTCCAACTCATCTACAGCGGCGTGGCGCTGGGCATGATCTATGCCGTCATTGCCTTTGGTTACCAGCTGACCTTTCAGACGTCCGACACCCTCAACTTCGGCCAGGGCGATGCGCTCATGCTGGGTGCCATGGTCGGCCTGACCCTGGTCAACATGGGTGTCAACTACTGGCTGATGCTGCCCCTGGTGATTATTTTCGGCCTGTTTCAGGGCGGGCTTGTGGAGCGCATTGGCGTGCGCCCGGCGATCAAGATCAAGAGCGAGTTTGGCTGGATCATGTCCACCATCGCATTGGGCATCATTTTCAAAAACGTAGCTGAAAATATCTGGGGCCGTGATGATTTGAAGTTCCCCTCCCCGCTGCCTGAATCCCCCTTGAAAGTGTTGGGCGCCAACGTGCTCCCCATGGAAATTCTGGTGGTTGTCGGTGCGATTTTGATGATGCTGGCGGTTGAGTTCTTCAACCGCAAAACAATTTATGGCAAGGCCGTGGTGGCCACCTTTAACGACCGCGATGCCGCCAAACTGATGGGCATCAACACCGGCCTCGTGATCACTTTTTCTTACGCCCTGTCTTCCGCCACTGCCGCGTTTGCAGGCGCGCTGATTGCACCGCTGACCCTCACCGGCGCCACCATGGGCGCGGTGCTGGGGCTTAAAGCCTTTGCGGTGGCCATCATTGGCGGGCTGACCAGCGGCCTGGGCATCATCGTCGGCGGCATTATCCTGGGCGTGGCGGAAACCACGACCGGCTTTTACCTGTCCACCGGTTACAAAGACGTGCCGGGCCTGGTGCTGCTGCTGCTGGTGCTGGCGTTCAAGCCGGCGGGTCTCTTCGGCAAAACAGCCATCAAAAAAGTTTAAGTGAAAGTTCGAAGATGAATCGCAAGACTCTGATTGCGGCGGTGATCGGCCTGGCCTTACTGGCCGCCGCACCGCTGTTCACCAGCAACTCATATTACATCCACATGATCGGCACGATCATGATCTACGCCATTCTGCTGTTTGGCCTGGACATTGTGGTGGGCTACACCGGCCAGGTGTCGCTCGGCCACTCGGGGCTGTTCGGCATCGGGTCGTACACGGCTGGCGTCATGTTCATGAAGCTCGGCGCGCCCCTGTGGTTGATTGTTCCGGCCAGCATCGTGGTGACCGCCGGGTTTGGCGCCCTGCTGGCCCTGCCTGCACTGCGCGTGACCGGACCTTACCTGGCCATGGTGACGCTGGCGTTTGGCACCATCATCCAGATTTTGATCAACGAAATGACCTTTCTCACGGAAGGCCCGCTCGGCATCAAGATCTCAAAACCGTCAATTGCCGGGCAGCAGCTCAGCGAGCATGGGTTCTACTGGCTGGTGTTTGCGCTGATGGTGATCTCGCTGGTGGTTGTGCACCGCATTCTGCGCTCGCAACTCGGGCGCGCGTTTGAAGCCCTGCGTGGCAGCCCGGTAGCGTCTGACTGCATGGGCGTGTCGGTCTACCGCTACAAGGTGTATGCGTTTGTGATCAGCGCCGGCTTTGCCGGTCTGGCGGGCTGCCTGTACGCCTATTCAGAGCAGTACATCTCGCCCAACACCTACAACTTTGAATTGACCGTGCTGTTTCTGCTGGCGGTCATCATGGGGGGCCGCAAATCCCGCTTGGGCGCCCTGCTGGGCGCGGCAATCATCGTGATTTTGCCCAAGCTGCTGGACGATCTGTCGCTGTTTCGCATCGTCGCATCATGCCTTGCGGTGCTGATTCTGGTGGGCGCCATCGTGGCTGTGTCGAAGAAAATCACCACACCCAAAGCCATGGCGATTCCGGTGGTGGGCACGCTGGCGCTGGCTGGGTTTTCCTTCTGGCTACAGTCCATCACCGACTGGCGCTTGAGCATTTTCGGCTTGATGATCCTGTTTGTGGTGTATTACCTGCAGGACGGCATTGTGGGTTTTGCGCGCAGCCTGTTTGCGCGCAAAGTGTCGCGCGCCGATGCGCCCACGCTCACCGCGAGTGAATCCGGCAAAGACTCTGTCATGGTCGCGGCCAAAGCCGGTGCCAGCGAGTCTGGCCACGACCTTCTTGTGGCCAAGGGCGTGCTGATGCAGTTTGGCGGGCTCAAGGCCATCAACAATGTGGATCTGCACGTCAAGCGTGGCACCATTCACGGCCTGATTGGCCCCAACGGCTCCGGCAAAAGCACCATGATGAATGTGCTGACCGGCATTTACGTGCCGACAGCCGGGAGCATCGAGTTTGCCGGGCAGTCGGTGGTGGGCCGCACGTCGTCGGACATTGCGCTGTCAGGCATTGCACGCACGTTCCAGAACGTGCAGTTGTTTGGCGAGATGACGGCACTGCAAAACGTGCAGGTCGGTTTGCACCATACCTTTGCCAGCAACATCCTTGACGTGTCGCTACACACCCCGCGTTACAACCGCGAAGAGAAAGCGGCGGTGGAGCGTGGCCTGGGCCTGCTCAATTTTGTGGGTCTGGGTGACCTCGCAACCGAAGAAGCCCGCAACCTGCCTTATGGCAAGCAGCGCCTGCTGGAAATCGCGCGTGCGCTGGCGCTGGACCCGCAGCTGCTGCTGCTCGACGAGCCCGCCGCCGGCCTGACCGCGCCTGACATTAAAGAGCTGATCACCATCATCCGCAAGATCCGAGACCACGGCATCACGGTGATCCTGATCGAGCACCACATGGACGTGGTGATGAGCATCTGCGACTCGGTCTCGGTGCTGGACTTTGGCCAGAAGATCGCCGAAGGCAAGCCTGCTGAGGTACAGGCGGATGAGAAGGTCATCGAAGCCTACCTCGGCGGAACCGTCTCCGAATAACTGGAAAACAACATCATGTTGAGCATTAAAAATCTGGAAGCCGGTTACGGCAAAGTGCAGGTGTTGCACGGCATTTCCATGGAAGTTCCGAAGGGCAAAGTCGTCACTCTGATCGGTTCCAACGGGGCGGGCAAAACCACCACCATGCGCGCAGTGTCCGGCATGATCAAGCCAACCGCAGGCGAGATTTCCCTGCATGGCAAACGGGTGGACGGTCTGGAGTCTTACACCATTGCCAAGCAGGGCCTGGCGCATTCACCCGAGGGCCGTCGCGTGTTCGCCACCATGACGGTGACCGACAACCTGATCCTGGGCGCGTTTCCGCGCCTGACCGGCAGCCGCCCCAAAGGCGACGTGCCAGGTGATCTGGAGCGCGCAATGGACCTGTTTCCGCGCCTCAAGGAGCGCCGCAACCAGCTGGCCGGCACGCTGTCAGGCGGCGAGCAGCAAATGCTGGCGATGGCGCGCGCGGTCATGCTCAACCCCGAGATCGTGCTGCTGGACGAGCCGTCCATGGGCCTGGCGCCGATTCTCGTGGAAGAGGTGTTCCGCATCATTGCCGACCTCAAATCACGCGGCGTGACGATGCTGCTGGTGGAGCAGTTCGCCGCCGCCGCACTGAAGGTGGCCGACTATGGCTATGTGCTGGAGAACGGCCGCATCTCGGTACACGGCGAGGCCAGCAAGCTGCGTGACGACCCGGCGGTGAAGGCTGCTTATCTGGGAGGCGGGCACTGACTGCGTATAGAAATGGTGGTTGCTATATTTGGTGCATTCTTTTGG
>JAYVNK010000273.1:0-4335 GCA_043758475.1 Comamonadaceae bacterium
GTGGGTGCCGACGATTATTTGAGCAAGCCTTTCAACCCGCGCGAACTTTTGGCCCGAGTCCACGCCGTGCTGCGCCGGCGCCCCGTATTGGAAGCCCCCGGTGCGCCCTCCAGCGAAAACGAGAACATCAGTTTCGGACCTTTCTCGTTCGATCTGGGCGCCCGCACCCTGCGCAAAGACGGGGAGGAACTGGCCCTGACCACGGGTGAATTTGCCATGCTCAAGGCGCTGGTGCGGCATCCGCGCCTGCCGCTGTCGCGCGAAAAACTGGCGCAGCTGGCACGCGGGCGCGAATTTGAGCCGTTTGACCGCAGCCTGGACGTGCAGGTGTCCCGCTTGCGCAAGCTGGTCGAAGTGGACGCCGCTACACCGCGCTACATCCAGACAGTGTGGGGCGTGGGCTATGTTTTCGTTCCCGATGGCACGGGTGAAGCGCGCTGAGATAACCCCCGCTGACTTCAGCGGACCCATGCCCCTGGAAAGCCCGTCTGCCGCGCCGGCACCCCGGCGGCGCATTGGGCTGAGCCTGTTTTGGCGTACCTTCTTTCTGCTGGCGCTGCTGCTGCTGGGCAGCATTGCGGCCTGGCTGCAGACCCTGCGCGCCCTGGAATTTGAACCGCGCGCCGTGCAGACCGCCCAGCAGATTGCGTCGCTCGTCAACCTGAGCCGTGCGGCGCTGATCCACTCCGACGCCATCGCCCGGGTCTCGCTGATCAAGACCATGACAGATCAGGAAGGCGTGCGGATTTTCCCGCGCGAGCCCACCGACACGTTTGAGCCTTTTGACAACGATGAGCTGAGCCAGCGCATCGCCCGGGAGCTCACCGCCCGCCTGGGGCCGGGCACGGTGGTGGCCAACCGGGTGAACAAGGAAGACGGGCTGTGGGTTGGCTTTGCCATTGAGGAAGACGGCTACTGGATGCTGACCGACCGCTCGCGCCTGCGCCCGGCGGGTGGCCCCACCTGGGTGATCTGGCTGATCACCACGGCCGCCCTGTCGCTGGCCGGCGCAGCACTGATTGCGCGGCTGATCAACCGCCCGCTCAAGCAGCTTTCGTTTGCGGCCAGCCGGGTGCGCGACGGCGACCTGAGCGCCAGCCATCTGGACGAGCGGGTGGCCACCAGCGAAATCCGCGAGGTCAACATCGGCTTTAACCGCATGGCGCAGAAGCTGTCCAAGATCGAGCAGGACCGGGCCATCATGCTGGCTGGCATCTCGCACGACCTTCGCACGCCGCTGGCCCGGCTGCGGCTGGAGACCGAGATGAGCGTGTCCGACCCCGAGGCGCGAGACTATATGGTGGCCGATATTGCGCAGCTGGATGCCATCATCGATAAATTCCTGGACTACGCCCGCCCCGACCATGTCAGCTTGAGCCCGGTGCGGCTCAAGGACGTGATCGAGAGCTGCATCTATTCAGTGCGGGAACAGGTTGACCTGCAAATCAACGTGGACGTCAGCCCCGATCTGGTGGTGATGGCAGACGAGGTGGAGCTGGGCCGCGTCATCACCAACCTGCTGGAGAATGCCCGCCGTTATGGCAAGACAGTGGACAGCGGCATTGCCGTGATTGACATCGCCGCACGCGCCCGCGACGCCTGGGTGCTGTTCAAGCTGCGCGACCATGGCGCAGGTGTGCCGCATGAAAACATTGCCAACCTGACCAAACCGTTTTTTCGCGGCGACGCAGCCCGTACCGCAGCCAATGGCGCAGGCTTGGGGCTGTCAATCGTTGAAAAAACAGTGCAGCGCATGGGCGGCAAGTTTGCCTTGACGAACACCAGCGCGGGCGGGCTGGCGGCTTATATCAAGCTGAAGAAGGCGGACGTGAAACTGGCGAAATCCGACTCCAGGCTGGCGCTGCCAAAGTTGGCCGCCAAATCATGACAATGGCCCGTGCCTCCATGGCCAGCCCCTGGCCCACAGGGCCGAGTTTCTCAGCTGTTTTGGCCTTGACGTTGACCTGCCGTGAGTCCAGGCCAAGCACTTGGGCGATGCACACGCGCATGTTCTCAATGTAAGGGGCCAGACGCGGCGCCTGCGCAATCACCGTGCTGTCCGCGTTGCCGATCTCAAAGCCTGCCGCCCGTACGCGACGCGCCGCCTCGGCCAGCAGCACCCTGGAATCCGCGCCTTTGAAGTTTGCATCCGTGTCGGGAAAATGCGTGCCAATGTCACCTAGTCCCGCAGCACCCAGAAGCGCGTCGGTGATCGCGTGCAACAGCACATCGGCATCAGAATGGCCCATCAAGCCCAGGTGGTACGGAATGTGCACGCCGCCGAGGATGAGCTGGCGGTCCGCCACCAGCGCGTGGATGTCCCAGCCTTCGCCCACCCGTGGCATGGCGGGGGGTGTGGGCGGCATCGGCCCGGTGGACTTGCTGGATTCAGGGGTAGTCATAGTCAGGCACACTGTTGTTGGGTGTCTTGTGTCCGCGCAAGGGCAAGGCGGCTTGCTGACGGCTTTGAAGGACAGCCTCAGCCAGCGCAAAATCTGCTGGATACGTCACTTTGAAGTTCTGCGCGCTTCCCGGCACCAGTTTGGGTTTGAGCCCGTAAGCCTCCATGGCGCTGGATTCATCGGTCACGTGCAGTCCCGCCTGTGCCGCCCTTTGCAGCGCCGCAAGCAACGGCCCAATGCGAAACATCTGCGGCGTCTGCGCCAGCCATTTGTCGCTGCGGTTGATGGTGCTGCCCACGCGGCCTTGCGCTTCGCTTTTGAGCGTGTCGGGCACCTGGTGGGCCAGCAGGCCGCCCACAGCGTCGGGCAGGCAGGCGTCAATCAGGGTCTGGATTTGCGCAGGGGTTATCAGGCACCTGGCGGCGTCATGCACCAGCACCCAGTCTTGCGGGGCTGCATTCAGTCCAACCAAGTGGTTTAGACCATTAAATACGCTTGTAGCCCTAGTGGTTCCTCCACACTTTGCTACCACCAATGTAGCATTATGAGGTTTGAGGCTCGTCACTGGCTCGACCTGCAAGGCATCAAAAAAACGATCCTCTGCGGCCACCACCACCAGCGTGCCGGCAATGCCGGGCACCCCTGTCAACGCGGCCAGTGTGTGCAACACCATGGGTTGCCCAGCCACGTTTTGGTACTGCTTGGGCAGGCTCGTCTGCGCGCGACTGCCAGAGCCCGCGCACGGCACCACCGCCCAGATGCGGGCGGCGGGGGCAGACGGGTTGGGTGAAGCGCTTGCGGTAGCGCTTTGAAGGTTAAAGGTCATGGGTCGGGCGCATCGGTTGAGGGCCATTCTAAAATGGCCGCTACGACCCCCTCCCACACTGGCGAGGGGGATTTTCTATTTGTGCGCTGGTTTTTGCTTCGGTTCCTGGTACTGCGATTTTCTGGACATTCATGGATTTACCCAAACTCCCCGTCGGCAAACGTTTCACCCTGCCCCGCCCTTCAGGTTCTGCCGACGCCTTGGTATTGGCGCAACTGGGACTGCGAGAGAAGGCCGGCGGCAAGCTGATGGCCATCGTCACGGCCGACGCCACAGACGCCCAACGGCTGATCGACGAGATGGCATTTTTTGCGCCCGATTTGCGCACCGCCCTGTTCCCCGACTGGGAAACCCTGCCCTACGACACGTTTTCGCCGCACCAGGACTTGATCAGCGAGCGGCTGGCCACGCTGTGGCGCATCTCCCAGCGCAACAAGGACACCGGTGCCGATGTGGTCGTCATCCCCGCCACCACCGCGCTTTACAGACTGGCACCACCGAGCTTCCTGGCCGGCTACACCTTCCACTTCAAGGTCAAGCAGAAGCTGGACGAGGTAAAACTCAAGGCGCAGCTTACGTTGGCGGGCTACAGCCACGTGACGCAGGTGGTGAGCCCCGGCGAATACGCGGTGCGCGGCGGGCTGATTGACCTGTTTCCCATGGGCAGCCCGGTGCCGTACCGGGTGGACCTGTTTGACGACGAAATCGACAGCATCCGCACCTTTGACCCTGACAGCCAGCGCAGCCTGTACCCGGTGCCCGAAGTGCGCCTGCTGCCAGGGCGGGAATTCCCCATGGACGACGCAGCCCGAGCCAAATTCCGCAGCCGCTGGCGCGAATTGCTGGAAGGCGACCCGACCAAAAGCCGCATCTATAAAGACATTGGCAATGGCGTGGCCACGGCCGGTATTGAATACTATTTACCGCTGTTTTTTGACGACACGGCCACGGTGTTTGACTACCTGGGCACGGACGCTACCGTGGTGCTGCACGGCGACCTGGAGCCCGCCTTCCAGCGCTTCTGGCAAGACACTAAAGACCGCTACCGGCTGGTCAAGGACGCACCCGACCGACCCGCCTTGCCACCCGAGGCGCTGTTTCTCAATG
>JAYVNK010000274.1:0-13088 GCA_043758475.1 Comamonadaceae bacterium
CGGCAGTGTGACGGTGTTCACCGGCTCGCACAGCCACGGACAAGGCCATGAAACCACGTTTGCGCAAGTGGTTGCCGCGCGTTTGGGCATTGCCGTGGAAGCGGTGGATGTGGTGCATGGCGACACCGGCCGCGTGCCGTTCGGCATGGGCACCTACGGTTCGCGCTCCATCAGCGTGGGCGGCGCGGCCATCATGAAGGCGCTGGACAAAATCGAGACCAAGGCCAAAAAGATCGCCGCCCATTTGATGGAGGCCAGCGACGCCGACGTCGAGTTTGCCAACGGCGAATTCACCGTCAAGGGCACTGACAAAAAGGTCACCTTCGGCCAGGTTGCGCTCACCGCCTACGTGCCGCACAACTACCCGCTGGACAAGCTGGAGCCCGGCCTGAACGAAACCGCGTTTTACGACCCCACCAATTTCACGTTCCCTGCAGGCACCTACATCTGCGAAGTCGAAATTGACCCGGCCACCGGCGTCACCCGCGTGGACAAGTTCACGGCGGTGGACGACTTTGGCACCATCATCAACCCGATGATTGTCGAAGGCCAGGTGCATGGCGGGCTGGTGCAGGGCATTGGCCAGGCCTTGATGGAAAACTGCGTGTATGACCGGGAAACCGGCCAGTTGCTCACCGGCAGTTTCATGGACTACGCCATGCCGCGCGCCGATGATTTTCCCGAGTTCAAAATCGGCACCATCTGCACACCGTGCACCCACAATCCGCTGGGCACCAAGGGCTGCGGCGAGGCGGGGGCCATTGGCTCGCCGCCAGCCGTCATCAACGCCGTGCTGGACGCGCTCAAAGGTGTCGGCGTGAAAGACTTTGACATGCCCGCATCGCCCAACCGCGTGTGGGAAGCTATCCAGGCCGCGAAATGACTCTCCCCCCCATTGCTTGCTCACTGCGTGTAGCCGCGTCCCCCCTCGAGGGGGCGCACCTGACGGTCCGGCAAAGCCGGTTCCGTGGGTGCCCTGGTATCGACCCGGGTTGCAGGGCAGCCAGCACCGCTAAATACTGAATTACTGAATTACTGAAAGGATCACGCCATGTACGCATTCACATTAGAACGACCCACCTCCCTCGCCGACGCCGCCAAACTGGCCGCCAGCGGCACCAAAGTACTGGCCGGCGGCCAGACCTTGCTGGCTTCCATGAAGCAGCGTCTGGCGGACCCGGGCCAACTGGCCGACTTGGGCGGCATCAAGGAACTGTCTGGCATCAAGCGCGAGGGCAATGCCTTCGTCATTGGTGCCATGACGCGTCACCTGGACGTGGCCAACCACGCCGACTTAAAGGCTGCCATCCCCGCGCTGGCCGACCTGGCCGCTCACATTGGCGACAAGCAGGTGCGCGCCATGGGCACGCTGGGCGGCTCGGTTGCCAACAACGATCCCGCCGCCTGCTACCCCAGCGCGGTGCTGGCGCTGGGTGCCACGGTGCATACCACGCAACGCAAAATTGCGGCAGACGATTTCTTTCAGGGCATGTTTGCCACGGCTTTGAAAGACGGCGAACTCATCACCGCCATCAGCTTTCCCATCCCCAAAAAAGCGGCTTACATGAAATTTGTGCAGCCTGCCTCGCGCTTTGCGCTGGTGGGCGTGTTTGTGGCGCAAACCGACGCGGGGGTGCGCGTGGCGGTCACGGGGGCTGCTAACGGCGTGTTCCGCCACAAGGGGCTGGAGGCGGCGCTTGCCAGCAGCTTTACGGCGGCATCCGCCGCCGCTGTGAAAATTGACGCGACCGACTTGAATGCTGACATTCATGCCTCTGCCGCCTACCGCGCCAACCTGATCAGCGTGCAGACGCAGCGCGCGGTGACCAAGATGCTGGCTTAGACCCTTCGCCAGAGTGCCCGAGCGGTCGTTCGTGCAGGTTTGAGGTTGCCTCCACCTCGTTCAGGCCCCGAAGGCCCCGTGTCAGCTGATGCGGGGCTTTTTTGTGTATATTGGGGGTTATTTTAGCCTGTAGCCCTTGTGTAGATTGTATAGTTAGCTATTAAAATAATAGTAATCTGCATTTTTCCTGGAAATCGGCCCGCATTGCTTTCGGCATCTTTTCGTACCAACCCAAATTTCCATCCGTCCTTCCCATGTTCCCGACCATTGATTTGCTTGTCAAAGCCCTTGAAGCGGCTGGCTACTTTGCTGACCGGCGCCTTGCCACTGCAGTGTTCCTGGCGCTTAAACTACAACGCCCCTTACTGCTGGAAGGCGAACCCGGCGTCGGCAAAACCGAGCTGGCCAAGGCGCTCAGCGCCGCGTTGCAGCGCCAGATGCTGCGCCTGCAATGCTACGACGGTCTGGAGCAGCGCGAAGCCCTGTACGAGTGGAATTACGCGGCCCAGCTTTTGCACATGCGTGCCGCTGAGCTGAAAGACCATGGGCAGGGAAGCGTCGCCGACACCACACGTGATGTGGAGCGTGAGGTGTACCAAGACCGTTACCTCATCCGCCGCCCGCTGCTGCAGGCTTTGCAGGCCCCAGCCCCCGGCGCTGTGCTGCTGATCGACGAAGTCGACCGCGCCGACGAGCCCTTTGAGGCGTTTTTGCTGGAGTACCTGGGCGAGTACCAGGTCAGCATTCCCGAGATTGGCACGGTGCGCGCGGTCATCAAGCCCGTCACGATTTTGACCAGCAATCGCACCCGTGAACTCAATGACGCGGTCAAGCGCCGCTGCCTGTACCACTGGCTCGATTACCCGGACCGGGAGCGCGAGCTGGCCATTGTCCGCGCGCAGGTGCCAGGCGCGTCCGAAGCGCTGTCAGCGCAGGTGGCAGAATTTGTCGGGCGGCTGAGGTCAGCGCCCTTTGCCAACGCCTTTCAGCGTGCCCCCGGCATCGCCGAAAGCGTGGAATGGGCCAAGGCGCTCGTGGCGCTTGACACCCTGGCCGTGGACCCGGAAGTGGTGTCAGACACGGCTGGCATCCTGTTCAAGCAGCGTGAAGACGTGGCAGCGCTCACGGCGGACATGGCGACGGCGCTGCTCAAACCCGCCGAGGCAGACGCCTGAGCGCCATGAACGTCGCTGGGACTAAACGGAAATTTTTGGCTTCGCCGCTTTTCGAGAACACCGGGCCGCCCCTGGAAAAATTAGCCCCCTCGGGGCTGAGCGCTGCGGCTCCCGATGTGCCTGCGCACATCGGGACAGCGCGAAGGGCAAGTGCCTCAGGCACGAGCACGTCCAGCGCAGTACGCGAAGCGACAAGCGTGGGGGTCACATATGCAATTAGGTGACTCACGCACCGGCAAACTCGCCGACAACATTGCCGGATTCGGACGCACGCTGCGCCGCGCGGGCGTGCGGGTAGACAGCTCGCGCATCGCGCTGGCCACGCACGCTGCCATTGCGGTGGGTTTGGGGCAAAAGCAGGACATCAGCGCTGCAATGGAAGCCGTGATGGTCAGCCGCGAGCAGGACCGCATCGTTTTCCGTGAGCTGTTTGACGCCTATTTCCGCAACCCGGATGTCGCTGCAAAACTGCTTGCGCAGTTGCTGCCCAGCGCCGAAGGCAAGGCCGCACCCAGCAAACGCCGCCCCCGCGTGCGTGAGGCGCTGGCCCCGCAAAACGCCTACGGCCAGCAGGCCAAGCCCAAGCAGGAAGACCAAAAGGTCGAGTTTGACGCAGCGATGACGGCCAGCGACCTTGATCGCCTGAAGCATGCCGATTTCAATTCGCTGTCTGGCAGTGAATACCGCCTGGTGGAGCGTCTGGCGCGCGACGTTCGCCTGCCGCTGCCGCACTTTGCCTCGCGCCGCACGCGCCCTGCCACGTCGGGCGCGCGCATCCACTGGCCGGGCGTGATGCACCAGGCGTCGCAGACCGGCGGTGAGTTGGTGCGTCTGCCCCGGCTGGCCCGGCGTGAGCAACCCTTGCCGCTGCTGATTTTGCTGGATGTCTCTGGCTCGATGGAGCGTTATGCCCGCCTGCTGCTGGCGTTTTTGCACGCGGCCACGCGGCGCCACCCCCGGCGCGACGTATTCGCGTTTGGCACCCACTTGACCGACCTCACACCGGCCTTCCAGGTGGCCGACACCGACGGCATGCTGGCCCACGCCAGCGCCGCGATTGACGACTTTGCCGGTGGCACGCAATTGGGCGACTCACTGGCCACCCTGCGCCGCCTGCATTCGCACCGGCTGGTGGGGCGGCGCACGCTGGTGCTCATCATCACCGATGGGCTGGACACGGGCGAGCCGGCCGAGCTCTTGAGCGAGCTGGGCTGGCTGCGCCGCAGGAGCCGCCGTCTGCTGTGGCTCAACCCGTTGTTGCGTTTTGAGGGCTATGCCCCTCTGGCACGCGGTGCTGCTGCGCTGCACAGTCAGGCCCATGGCATGTTGGCGGTTCACAATGTGAGCAAGCTGGAAGATTTGGCGGCGAGTTTGGCCGCACTGATGAAATGTTAGCGAAGCGCAAGCTACGCGTTAAAGATACGTTAAGGATTAAAAAATGGACATGCAAGGCAGCCGCCAGTTGGCAATCACACAACAGCAAGCCTGGGACGCGCTGAACGACCCCGCCGTGCTCAAAGCCTGCATCCCTGGCTGCGATAAAGTGGAGCCGACCGGGGAAAACCAGTACGCGATTGGCATGGCGCTCAAGATCGGCCCGGTATCGGCCAAATTTGCGGGCAAGATTGTGCTGAGCGAGATCGTGCCTCCCACGTCTTACACCCTCAATTTTGAAGGGCAGGGCGGCGCAGCGGGGTTTGGCAAAGGCAACTCTGCCGTGCTGCTCAAACCCAATGACGCGGGCTGCGAGCTGACCTACACCGTGCACGCGTCGGTCGGTGGCAAGGTTGCGCAATTGGGCCAGCGCCTGGTGGACGGCGCCGCCAAATCGATGGCGGAGGATTTCTTCAAGCGCTTTGATGACGCCATGCGCACTGCGCACCCAGCAGCCTATGCCGTAAAAGGAGACGCTATTAAAGAAGTAGCTGGTCATGCAGTGTCAACGGGGGCTACAGTAAAAAATGTCTCTGGAATCCCACTTTGGTTATGGATTGCCGGTGCGGTTGCGGTGATTGGGTTTGTGTGGCTTATCAAGGCATTTTCATGAGGGCGAAGGCGCGATACGCACAGTAGGCAATACGCAAGTAGGAGCGATTATGGAAAACCTGGATGTGATGGTGCTGCGCACGCTGCGCAACTGGCGGCAAGCGGGCAAGCGCGCCCTGCTGGCCACGGTGGTGCGCACCTGGGGATCGTCCCCCCGGCCCGTGGGTTCGATCATGGCCTTGTGTGAAGACGGCTCGGTCGTGGGTTCGGTATCGGGCGGCTGCATTGAAGACGATTTGATCTACAAACACACGCAGGCGTACCGGCAGGCCAATGCAAAGACCGACGCCAAGATCGACGCCGTCGCCGGTGACCATCAAATCCCCGCAGGCCCGCCGAGCTTCGTCAAATACGGAATTACCGCCGACGAGGCGCACCAGTTTGGCCTGCCCTGCGGCGGCACGCTGGAGCTGCTCTTGGAGTTTGACCCCGATGCCGCCAGCTTGACGCAACTGGTCAAGGACCTGGAAGCCGGCCAGCTGGTGCAGCGCACGGTGCGCCTGGCCGATGGCGCGGTCAGCTTGCAGCCCAGTGCGCGGCCTGAGGATTTGAGCGTCTCCAGCACCGCGCTTTTCAACACCTTCGGCCCGGAGTACCGCATGCTGCTCATTGGCGCAGGCCAGCTCACAGAGTACCTTGCCACCATGGCCCTGTTCAGCGGCTTTGCAGTCACGGTATGCGACCCGCGTGAAGAATACCGGGGTGCCTGGTCAGTGCCCAACGTCACGGTGGTGAGCGACATGCCCGACGACGTGGTGACCGCCTTCAAGCCCGACCGGCGCAGTTGCGTGGTCGCCCTGACGCACGACCCCAAGCTGGACGATCTGGCGTTGCTGGAAGCGCTCAAGAGCGAGGCGTTTTACGTCGGTGCCATTGGATCAAGGCGCAACAACGAAGCCCGCAAAGAGCGAATGATTGAGCACTTCGAGCAGACCGCCGCATCCCTTGCCCCATTGCGCGGCCCCATCGGCATCTACATCGGCAGCAAGACGCCGCCCGAGATCGCGGTGAGCGTGATGGCCGAAATTCTGGCTGTCAAAAACGGTGTTTCCCTGCCGCGCGACATGGATGTGGCCCATGCCAAAAATGACCGCGCCATTTCGGCCAATGACCCCGGTGACCTGGTGTGCAGCGTGCCGCGCCGGGTGGGCTGACCGCAGCGGTCAGGGTCCGTACCTCAGACCAAATTCATCCTCTTCGCATGCTCCGTCAGCTCAGCGCGGAAGTTGGGGTGGGCGATGGCGATCATCTCGTGCGCGCGCTGCTTGGCTGATTTGCCTCGCAATTGCGCCACGCCAAACTCCGTGACGACGTAATTGATGTCATTCTTGCTGGTGCTCACATGGGTGCCGGGGCTCAAGCATGGCACGATGCGTGAAATGCTGTCGTTCTTGGCTGTGGACGGCACCACAATGAACGCCTTGCCGCCGCGCGAGCGGTTGGCCGCGCGCACAAAGTCCGACTGCCCGCCCGTGCCCGAGTAAGGCGAATGGCCCAGGCTTTCCGAGCCACACTGCCCCAGCAGGTCAATCTGCAAAGTGGCGTTGATGGCAATCAGGTTGTCGTTGCGCCCGGCCATCTCGGGGCTGTTGGTGTAGTCCACCGGGTGCATCTCCATGGCCGGGTTGCGGTCCAGAAACTGGTACAGCTTTCTGGAGCCCAGCGCGAAGGTGGCCACCATCTTGCCCGGCAAGTAATTTTTGCGTGCGTTGGTCACGGCGCCGCTCTCCACCAGCGTCATGATGCCGTCACCAATCATCTCGGTGTGGATGCCCAGATCGTGCTTGTGCGTAAGCTGCATCACCACCGCGTCCGGGATGCCGCCGTAACCAATTTGCAGGGTGGAGCCATCGTCAATCATGTCGGCCACCTGCTTGCCAATGGCCTCCTGCACCGGGCCGATTTTTGGCAGGCCCACCTCGAATACTGGCTCGCTGGTTTCCACCAATGCAGTCACCTGCGAGATGTGCACATGGCAATTGCCAAAGGCAAACGGCACGTTGGGGTTGACCTCCAGCACCACCGCACGCGCTTTGGCCAGTGCAGCCATGGTGTAGTCAGCCCCCAGACTGAGCGAGAAGAAACCGTGTGCGTCCATCGGCGAAGCCATTGAGAAAACCACGTCGGCAGGAATCTGCCCGCGCTCGATCTGGCCCGGGATTTCCGAAAAGTAATTTGGCAGAAAATCGATCCAGCCTGCCTGCCCGCCCGCACGCGTGGCACCGCCGTAAAAGAAGGCAACGTGGCGCACGTTGGCCACTGTTTCCGGGTCGATGTAGCCGTACTTGCGCACCGCCAGAATCTGCGCTACTTTTACATCGGAAAAGTCGCGACGTGCGTCAGACAGCGCCGTCAGCAATGCAGGCGGCTCGCCTACGCCAGTGGGTACTATGATGAAATCCCCATTGCGCACCTGGCGCGCGGCTTCTGCGGCTGATACACGTTTTTGCAGAAACAACTGCTGAACTGACATGGTCTTGTCCCCTTAAAGCCATTGAGGGGCGTTATACAGCATTGGAGGTGCGCCATGAAACATGCCCAAACCCTTTGCACGCTGGCAACAGCGCTGGTCACGCTCGTGAGCTTGGCCGTTGTGCCTGCCAGTGCGCAGGCCCAGCAAATGGCCTATGTGTCCAAAGAGGTCAATTTGCGGGCCGGCCCGTCCAGCGATTACCCGGTGGTGGCGATCCTGGGCGCAGGCGTGACCATCACGGTTGAAGGCTGCTTGAGCGACTACCGATGGTGCGATGTGTCTGTTGGCCCCAATCGCGGCTGGCTGTACGCGGGCAACATCGTCTATCCGTACCAGGGCGAAAACGTTCCACTGCTGACCTACGGCTCGGCCATTGGGATCGGCGTCGTCGCCTTCAGCGTTGGCCATTATTGGGATGATTACTACCGGTATCGCCCGTGGTACCCGCAGCGCCAGCTCTGGATTGACCGGTGGCAATTCGCGCCTTATCCAGTCCCGTACCCTGTGCCATATTCCGTGCCATACCCCGTGCCGTACCCGGTGGTGAGGCCCGGTTTTCAGCACCCGCCAGGTGCCAGTCCGGGGTTCAGGCCCCATGATCGGCCCTATGGAGGCCCGCACCCGCCGCACGGCCCGAGACCTGGTTTTGACCAGCGTCCACCGCCTGGCGTGCGTCCAATTCAGGGGCCAGGCCCAAGTCCGGGGATTCAGGGTCCGGTAAGTCAGGGCCAGCCCGCGATGCCACGCCCGCACCAGGGGATGCGCCGCAGTGAGGGCCAGCGCCCCGGTGAAGCGCAGGGCCACGGCCACGGACGACACCCTTAGCGGCTCATCCCTTCGGCGCGCCCGCCTGCAAGGCAGGTGCCGCTTTTGCAAATGCAGCCTGCGCCTCGCAGTGCGCCATGATGCGCTGGATGGTGGGGATGTTGGGGACTTCGATCTTGAAGACGCGCATCACCACCAAAACGCTGGCCAGGCAAATGTCGGCCACGGTGGCTGACTCACCGTGGCAATAGCTGCCAGTCTGGGTCTCGTTGGCCAGGCGCTGCTCCACCGCCTGCAAGCCCGTGGTGAACCATTGCGTCTGCCAGGCGCGCCAGGCGGCGTCGTCAAATTTAGCCTCGGCCATCAGGTATTTTTTGACGCGTGGCGTGATCAGCGGGTGCGTGTCTGCCGCCAGCATCGAGGCCAGTGACCGCACCCGAGCGCGGCCATGCGGGTCGGCAGGCAACAGCGCAGGCGTTGGATACACCTCGTCCAGAAACTCCAGTATCGCCAGCGACTGCGTGATGGGCGTGTGCGACTGGCCGGCCTGGGTGTCGATCAATGCGGGAATCGCCCCCAGCGGGTTGATTTTGAGAAATGCTTCGCTGCGCTGCTCCCCGGCATCCAGGCTGACGTTGCGCTCGTGCGCCTGCACGCCCTTGATGTTGAGCGCCACGCGCACGCGGTACGTGGCGGAGGTGCGCCAGAATGAGAAGAGTTCGAATCGAGTTTGATCGGTCATGCTGAATTCCTGACAATGCAAGGTGATTGAGGTGCAAGGCTACCATGGTGCGGGGCTTGCTTGAAAGGCCCCTGCCCACGGCATAATCATTTTGGCCCCCTGTTTTCCAAGGACAGAGATGACTTCGTTTTTCAGCACTAACAGGCCCGCCTGCGCCCGCGCGGTGCCAGTCCCGCAGAACGCACGCCTTGCTGCCTGATCTTTTTCAGCAGCGATGGCTGGGCTTGCACGGCCTGGTGGTGATGCTGGGGCTGGCCATCTATGCCACCGCCTCGCACACGCTCAGGCAGCGCCGCCATCCCTCCGCCGCCATTGCGTGGGTCGTCACGCTGGTGCTTGTCCCGTACATCGCGCTGCCGCTGTATTTGATGTTCGGCCGACGCAAGCTGGTGACATCCCGGCGGGCCATTGGCACGGCGGTGAGGTGGGAAGCGTCAGCAGGCCTGGGCAAACCTTCCACCCAGTTCACACCCCAGTCGGGCAGGCTTGCCACGGCCATTGGCCTGGCTGAGGCCGCCAGCTTCAACGGGCTCGATGTCCACCAGGACGGTAGGCAGGCCCTGCAAGCACTCAGGAGCATCATCGACAGCGCCACGCAGACCCTGGATGTGAGCAGTTTCCTTCTGGGGCGCGACGCACTGGGCGATGACATTGCAGCCTGCCTGGTCCGGCGCGCGCGAGACGGTGTGCGCGTGCGCCTGCTGATTGACGGCATCGGCTTTTACGTGGGGGGCCGGCCCAGCCTGCGGCGGCTCAAAGCGGCAGGCGTGCACGTGGCCTTGTTTGTATCGCCCCTGACCTCTGGCCTGCGCGGCCGCACCAACTTGCGAAACCACCGCAAGATGGCCGTTGGTGACGGCCAGCGCCTGTGGTGCGGCGGGCGCAACCTGGCCGCCGAATATTTTGAAGGCGACCGGGCGTCACTCAGAAACAAGGACACTTGGGTGGACCTGAGCTTTGACCTGAGTGGCGACCTGGCCCAACAGGCGCAGCAGCGCTTCGAGCAGGACTGGAATTTCGCCCTGGGCAAAGCCGACGCAGCCCAGCCGCCCGGTGCAGGTGTGCCCGCGCCATCCCTGCCAGCGGTTGCTGCGCGGCCAGACGCTGCCCTGCACGCAAGGCTGGTGCCCAGCGGCCCGGACCAGGCCGAAGACACCATCTACACACTGCTGGTGTCGGGCTGCTTCACGGCCGAGCGCCGCATTCTGGCGGTCACGCCGTACTTTGTGCCCGACCAGACGCTGTTGCTGGCGCTGACGCTTGCTGCAAGGCGCGGCGTGGCGGTTGACCTGTTGTTGCCGCTCAAATCAAACCACCACCTGGCCGACATTGCCCGCGTGCCCGCGCTGCGGGAGCTTGCCGCCGCAGGTGCCAGAGTATGGCTCGCACCGGGCATGATGCACGCGAAAGCCGTGCTGATCGACGACGGCCTGGCCCTGGTGGGCTCAGCCAACCTGGACGAAAGAAGCCTGTTTCTCAACTACGAGCTGATGGTGGCGTTTTACGATGCGCCCGTGGTGGAGCGATTCGCCCTCTGGATCGAAGGCCACCGGCGCGGCGCGGTGGCGTACGTGCCACGGCCTGCGGGGCTGGCGCGCGAACTTGTTGAAGGTGTCGTACGATGGGTCGCCTTTCAACTTTAACCATCAACGCCAGCCCCCAACCCCAGCCCCCAGCGTCAACCCGCAATTCAAGCAATGGACCAAGCCACCTCTGACCTCCTCACCCGCACCGGCCCCGGCACGGTCATGGGCAACCTGATGCGCCGCTACTGGGTGCCCATCCTTGCCGCCAGCGAAATTGCCGAGCCCGACGGCCCGCAGGTGCGCGCGCAAATTCTGGGCGAAAAGCTGCTGGCCTTTCGTGATACCGAAGGCCAGGCCGGCCTGATTGACGAGTTCTGCGCGCACCGGGGCGTGTCGCTGTTTTTTGGCCGCAATGAAGAGTGCGGCATTCGGTGCGCTTATCACGGCTTGAAATACGACCGCACCGGCGCGTGCGTGGACGTACCTTCTGCCCCGCAAGTGGCCGACCGCATGCGCATCAAGGCCTACCCGTGCATCGAGCGCGGCGGCCTGGTGTGGGCCTACATGGGCCCGGCCGGCAAGCAGTCCGCACCACCTGCGCTGGAGTGGTGCACGTTGCCCCAGAGCCACGTGTATGTTTCCAAGCGCCTGCAGGAAAGCAACTACCTGCAGGCCATAGAGGGCGGCATTGATACCGCGCACGTGTCTTACGTCCATAAATTTTCAGTAGACAGCGACCCCATGCACAAGGGTGCCAAAGCCGTGGACTACATCAAGGCCGATGGCAACGTGATTTTTGACATCGAGAAAAACCCGTTTGGCCTCACCCTGTATGGCAGGCGCAATGGCGACAAGGAAAACGGCGAGGTCAGCAACTACTACTGGCGCATCACGCAATACGTGTTCCCGTGGTTCACGCTGATCCCGCCGTTTGGCGACCATTCACTGGGCGGCCATGTCTGGGTGCCCATTGACGATGAAAACTGCTGGGCCTGGAGCATCAACTACCGCCCTGACCAGCCGCTCTCAACCCAGGAGCGCGCCGACATGGATGCGGGGCACGGCATTCACGTACTGTATGAAAACCGTGACCTGCCCGGCGGGGCAAATGGTCAGGGCGGGGCCCATGGCCATGGCGTCCATCCCATCTCATGGCGGCCCCGCGCCAACAAGGACAACGACTATCTCATCGACCGCGCTGCGCAAAAAGCAAAGCGCGCCTACAGCGGCGTCCACGGCATCTCGGAGCAGGACGCGTCGTTGCAGGAAAGCATGGGCGCCATCCAGGACCGCACGCGAGAACTGCTGCTGCCCACCGACAAAGGCATCGTCATGGCGCGCCGCATGCTGGAAGAAGCGGCGTTGGGTTTGGCAAACGGCATCGATCCCCCCGCGCTGGACGCCACCACCCAGCAAGTGCGCGCCGCCGGTGTGCTGCTGCCCACCGCGCAAGACCCCAAGGTGTGGGGCAAAGAGAAGATTGAGCACGTGGCGGGGAAGCCGGTTTATTCGGTGTGAGCTTGGAGGGGCGATTTGGCTGCTGGGGGGCTTTTACAGCTCAAAAACGGTCAAAAACTGGCGAAAAGTGGTCAAATCGGGCTCTAGCCCGTGTCCAGTGTGCGTGAGTAGCTATTATTTATATAGTTTTCTCGTTCATAGCTTTATCTTGAACAACCATCGCGCCTTGGCGCGACCCATTTGCAAAGTGGCTTGATGGCTTGATGGCAGGGTGGCGCAAGCCACAATGACAGCAGGCCACTTTGCAAATGGGTTCCGGTCAGAGCTCATATTCCAATCGACTAGGCTAGCCCTGTGATAACCCCTTGATTCGTCAGGGGGTTTTTCGCATGTGCGCCCAGCATGGGCGCACTCCTACGGGTGCAAGTCCCGTCGCAAGTTGATCACAACGAGTGAAGTGAAGCGCAACTGCATGAGGGCGACCGAGGGTGGGAAGGAAGCGTGGAGCATAAATTGTGAGCCGATGAACAAAAACCGAATAGAAGGCGCTGCCAAGCAGGGCGAGCGGGCATGAAACCGCAAAACTCTCGTGATCAAGGCGAAGTGGCGTAGATCCGGCGGTTGTGCAATGAAGCAGTGCGTTCTTACCTGGGGAGATCTCGCCTCACTCCTGAAAGGGCGACAGCGCGAGCTGGAGCGAGAAGTCAGCAGAGGTCGTAGTAGTTGCGCACGGGGCCCTCAAGGCCAGAAGTCTGCGGCGAAGGGCCGAACCAGAAGGAGTCATTGAGCCCATGTCGATGTCAAAGGCCATGCGTCAGATGCCCGCTGCAGCGGGGCGGGTGGCAGTAGCGCGCGGTGAAGCTGCGCATGCCCCCACCAGCGACGAAGCCTGGCGACTCGTACTTTTCCTACGCCCTCGGCGACGCCTAACGATCAGCGTTTATCCACCGCGCCACAAAGCCCGCCGAAGTGCACAACTTCCAACGCGGCGGATAAACCCCGTTGGACTGAACCACTTCACGTAAATCGCAGTGACCGATGAGATAGGGGTTTGTAAGCT
>JAYVNK010000275.1:0-13040 GCA_043758475.1 Comamonadaceae bacterium
CGGCAACGCGCCGCAGCAGCAGGGCGGGCAGCACGGCCACCAGCAGCACGGTCAGGGCGCATTCCCAGTTGAAGAATCGGCCCAGGTTGCGGTCTGGCCCCAACACAAGCTTTGCAAGCAGCGCGGGGGTGACGCCTGCTGCCGCACCGGCTTGCTGTTGCTGCCACAAAACGCAGGTACCCAAGGCGGCAGCAAAAAGCAGCAGGGTAATACCCGGCTTGAGCGTCCAGCGCCAGCAGACCAGGGTGACGGGCACCAGCACCACGGCCAACAGCAACACCGGCAGCGCGGTCAGGGTGACGACAGAGCTGGTCTGACCAGGCAGAGCGTCCATGCCAAACGGCAAAGCCAGCAAAAGCGTTTGCCAAAGCGACTGCCATAGCGCCAGATTGCCGACGCTGGCCAGCCATAGGCCTGTCAGCAACACCACTGCGGCCGGGTGCACGGCATGGCGCTGCGACTCGGGCGTGAAGAAAACGGATTCAGCGAACTCGGTGACGCGGAATAGTTTGAGCGACATGGCCTGGTATTGTGACTTATGAGTGACTCATGGGTCACCCAAGGGTGAGCCGACGCGCGGCCCGATGCATCAAAATGCAAGAGTCGCGCAAATGAGCCTGTTCCCCACTC
Source organism: Comamonadaceae bacterium (assembly GCA_043758475.1). GTDB lineage: Bacteria > Pseudomonadota > Gammaproteobacteria > Burkholderiales > Burkholderiaceae_C > JANYCG01. The sequence goes on from JAYVNK010000275.1 coordinate 631, forward strand.
GCGGGCCGCTACGGGCTTCCAGCTAAAAACGGTCGGAGCCGCCTAGCTGAAGAAGCTCTTCAGCCGGTCTGTCCAGGTGTCCCCGGTGGGCGAATGCTTGTTGCCGCCCTTTTGGAACGAGTCATCCAGCTCTTTAAGCAGCTTGCGCTGGTGCTCGCTCAGCTTCACCGGCGTTTCTACCGTGATGTGGCAATACAAATCGCCGGGGTAGCTGGCGCGCACGCCCTTGATGCCCTTGCCGCGCAGGCGGAACTGCTTGCCGGTCTGCGTGCCTTCGGGGATGTCGATGGCGGCCTTGCCGGCCAGCGTGGGCACCTCAATCTCACCGCCCAGCGATGCGGTGATGATGCTGATGGGCACCGAGCAGTGGATGTCGTCGCCATCGCGCTCAAAAATGTCGTGCTTTTTAAGACGGATTTCAATGTACAGGTCACCCGGCGGGCCACCGTTGGCACCGGGCTCGCCATTGCCGGTGCTGCGGATGCGCATGTTGCCGTCAATGCCGACCGGGATTTTGACCTCCAGCGTTTTTTGTTTCTTGACCTTGCCCTGGCCGCTGCAGGCCGTGCACGGCTCGGGGATGACCTTGCCAGTTCCACGGCAGGTGGGGCAGGTCTGCTGCACGCTGAAAAAGCCCTGGCGCATCTGCACCGTGCCCGAGCCGCTGCAGGTGCCACAGGTCTTGACCGACGTGCCCGGCTTGGCACCGCTGCCTTTGCAGACCTCGCACGACTCATAACTGGGGATGCGAATTTGCGCGTCTTTGCCGCGCGCGGCTTCTTCCAGCGTGATCTCCATCGCATAGCTCAAATCGCTGCCACGAAACACCTGGCGCCCGCCGCCCGCGCGCCCGCGCTGCTGGCCAAACATGTCGCCAAAAATGTCGCCAAAGGCCTCGGCAAAACCGCCGTAGCCTTCTGCGCCTGCGCCGCCGCGCATGTTGGGGTCCACCCCCGCGTGGCCGTGCTGGTCGTAGGCCGCGCGCTTTTGCGGGTCTGACAGCATCTCGTAGGCCTCTTTGGATTCCTTGAATTTTTCCTCGGCCACCTTGGACGTTTCGCCCTGGTTGCGGTCCGGATGATGCTTCATCGCATGCTTGCGATAAGACTTTTTGATCTCTTCCTCAGAGGCGTTTTTGGGCACGCCCAGGGTTTCGTAGTAGTCGCGTTTTGCCATGTGTCAGGTACGTGAAGGTATTTTTGTGTCGTTCAATCTGGCGCTAAGCGGTACTGCTCGGCCCAGTTCAGGACGGTGGTTACAACTCTTTGTGCCTCTTCCATCGAAATCAAAGGCTCAATATCCTCGTCATACCTTGCTTCGACACCGAAAGGCAAAATCCTCTGCAAGATATCGTCTTCTACAGAACAGTAGATCTTGATTTCTGCCAATGCCTTTTTCAGATGCAGCAAGTTGTGGGTCAGCGGATAAGGGCATTTTTTTGCACTCAGAACAGCTTTAAACGCTTTTTCAATCGCTTGCTGGGCGTGGAATAACCCCGGACTTTGCAAGTCAGGGTGAGTCATGGTGAGGCACAGCATCTGTAAGTCACGACCTGCGAGGTTGATCAGACTTTCGAACTGCGAGTCAGCCACAAAGCACCTTTCCCTCGCGCGAAGCCCGATAGGGCAAACTGCCGACCCACTCCTTGCGTTTTACATAGTCATCGCGGCTGAGAAGAATCAAGTCCACATTTTCATACCTGATTACTTTCAAAAGGCGCTGGTACTCCAGCGCCTTGTTTGGCAACGACTCCTCGATTACCAGCAAGTCAGCGTCAGAATCCGGTCGAGCATCACCCCGCGCCTGCGAGCCAAAAAGCATGACTTGCGCCGGCGACGCGGCGGCTTCAAAAAGCCGCTGTGCGAGGGACTGAATGGTTTCAGCAGTGTGCATTGCCGTATTCTGAGCGCTTAACCTGCGTCGCTAACCGGTTTCGCCAAATTGACCTGTCAAATCAAGACGAAGTCGAGATTTGATCAGGTCGAATGCGGCGAGCTGACGCGGTGCAAACGGGGTGCAAAGCATCCGTCATCAGCCCTTTTTCACTTCTTTCACCTCGGCATCGACCACGTTGTCGTCCACCGGCTTTGCACCATGCGCACCGGCTTGCGCGCCGCCGTCTGGCCCACCGGCACCGGCGGCCCCACCACCCGCCGCCGCCGCCTCAGCCGCCTGCTTGGCCTGCATGTCGGCATACATTTTTTCGCCAAGTTTCTGGCTGGCGGTTTGCAGCGTGGCGTTTTTCTCGTCGATGGCAGCTTTGTCGTCGCCCTTCAACGCGGCTTCCAGATCTTTGATGGCGGTTTCAATTTTTTCTTTCTCGCCCGCATCCAGCTTGTCGCCGTACTCGGCGAGGCTTTTCCTGACGCTGTGTACGTTGGCTTCGCCCTGGTTTTTGGCCTGGACGATCTCCAGCTTTTTCTTGTCGTCCGCAGCATTGAGCTCGGCGTCTTTCACCATCTGCTGGATCTCGGCTTCCGTCAAGCCTGAGTTGGCCTTGATCGTGATCTTGTTCTCTTTGCCGGTGCCTTTGTCTTTGGCGCCCACATGCAAAATGCCGTTGGCGTCAATGTCAAAGGACACTTCAATCTGCGGCGTGCCACGGGCTGATGGTGGAATGCCTTCCAGGTTGAACTCGCCCAGCATTTTGTTGACGGCGGCAATCTCGCGCTCGCCCTGGAACACCTTGATGGTCACGGCGGGCTGGTTGTCGTCAGCCGTTGAGAACGTCTGCGCAAACTTGGTCGGGATGGTGGTGTTTTTGGTGATCATTTTGGTCATCACGCCGCCCAGCGTTTCAATGCCCAGGCTCAATGGCGTCACGTCCAGCAGCAGCACGTCCTTGCGGTCACCGGCCAGCACCTGGCCCTGAATGGCAGCGCCCACGGCCACAGCTTCGTCAGGGTTCACGTCTTTGCGCGGCTCCTTGCCGAAGAACTCTTTGACCTTCTCCTGCACCTTGGGCATGCGCGTCATGCCGCCGACCAGAATCACGTCGTGGATGTCGGCTACCGACACGCCTGCGTCCTTGATGGCGGTGCGGCAAGGCGCAATGGTGCGCTCAATCAGGTCGTCCACCAGGCTTTCGAGCTTGGCGCGGGTGAGTTTGATGCTCAAATGTTTCGGGCCAGATGCATCGGCGGTGACGTACGGCAAATTGATGTCGGTCTGCGCGCTGCTGGACAGCTCGATCTTGGCTTTTTCAGCGGCTTCTTTGAGGCGCTGCAGGGCCAGAACGTCTTTGCCCAGGTCAACGCCTTGCTCTTTCTTGAACTCGGCAATGATGAATTCAATCACGCGCTGGTCGAAGTCTTCGCCGCCCAGAAAGGTGTCGCCATTGGTGGCCAGCACTTCAAATTGCTTTTCGCCATCGACGTCGGCAATCTCGATGATGGACACGTCAAACGTGCCGCCACCCAGGTCGTACACGGCGATTTTCCGGTCGCCTTTTTCCTGCTTGTCCAAACCGAACGCCAGGGCTGCAGCGGTGGGCTCGTTGATGATGCGCTTGACGTCCAGGCCGGCAATGCGGCCCGCGTCTTTGGTGGCCTGGCGCTGGGCGTCGTTGAAGTACGCAGGCACGGTGATGACGGCGTCTGTGACGGCTTCGCCCAGATAGTCTTCGGCCGTTTTCTTCATCTTGCGCAGCACATCGGCGCTGACCTGCTGGGGGGCCAGGCGCTCACCGCGCACTTCCACCCAGGCGTCGCCGTTGTCGGCAGCGGCAATCTTGTAGGGCATGAGATCGATGTCTTTCTGGACTTCTTTCTCGGAGAATTTGCGGCCAATCAGGCGCTTGACGGCGTACAGCGTGTTCTTGGGGTTGGTCACGGCCTGGCGTTTGGCCGATGCGCCCACCAGCACTTCGCCGCCGTCCTGGTACGCGATGATGGACGGCGTGGTACGCGCTCCCTCGGAGTTCTCGATCACCTTGGGCGTGTTGCCCTCCATGATGGCCACGCAGGAGTTGGTGGTGCCCAGGTCAATGCCGATAATTCTTCCCATGATGCTTCCTTAGAAATAGTTGCGATTTAGATACTGTCAACGTGTGGATAACCTGAACCGATTCAAGCCATCGCAGTCTGGAATGTGCGTGTTTATTTGGGCGCCGAAACGGTGACCAGTGCCGGGCGCAAGATGCGGTCGGCAATGGAATAGCCTTTTTGCAGCACCATGACCACCGTATTGGCCTCCAGCTCGGACGGCACCACGCTGATGGCCTGGTGGTAGTGCGGGTCAAACTTGGCACCGGCTTCGGGGTTGATGGCAATCACCTTGTTGCGCTCCAGAGCGGCGGTGAGCTGGCGCAGCGTTGCATTCGCTCCCTCGTGGATTTGCTCAACTGACGCGTCCTTGATGGCCAAGCCCGCCTCCAGGCTGTCGGCCACCGGTAGCAGGCTTTCGGCAAAGCTCTCCACGGCAAATTTGCGGGCCTTGCTGATTTCGTCCTCGGCGCGGCGGCGGGCGTTTTCAGCCTCGGCTTTGGCGCGCAGGTACTGGTCGGCCAGGTCGGCGCTTTTGGCTTTGAGCGAGGCCAGCTCGGCTTGGGCCATAACCAGAGGATTCGCCAGAGGATTCGCCAGAGGATTCGCCAGAGGATTCGCCAAAGGGTTCATCAAGGCATCGGCTTCGTTGGCGGCCTGGGCCGCTTCATGCTCTTCAGGGCTCATCGGTCCCGCAGCATTTTGCTGGTCTTGCTGGTTGGCAAACGGCTGGCTGGAGGATGGGCTGTCGCAAGGGCCACCCGGCGGGTTGGCCTGCGGGTTGCCTTGCGGATTGGGTTGGTTTTGATACGGTTCAGACATGCTAAAAGTGAATAAACGGCGAATACCCCTACGAAGTAAGGGCAGATCGAGCCGTTTCAAGAGGTGTTTCAGAAGGAGATTTGGCAAATCCGGTATTCCCAGCGTTTCATGCCCCAAAGCGCCGGCGCCACCCACCAGAATTTGCCATAACCCATGTGCAAGCGCTCATGCGGTCGTGCTCACGCACGGCGCAGCGCGCCCAAGCCTTGCCAGAGCGATGGCTGGCTTCAGCGAACCGCCAGCAGTTCCACGTCAAATTTCAAGGTCGCCCTGGGTGGAATCACGCCAGCAGCGCCCCGGTCGCCATAACCCAGGCTGCTGGGGATGATCAAGGTGCGAGCACCGCCCACTTTCATGCCCGCCACGCCTTCGTCCCAGCCTTTGATGACCATGCCTGCGCCCAGCGAAAACACAAACGGGTCGCTGCGGTCTTTGCTGGAATCAAATTTGGCACCCTGTACGCCATCGTTGTAAAGCCAGCCGGTGTAGTGCACGGTCACGCTTTGGCCTTTGGCGGCCTCTGCACCGGTGCCGACGGCGGTGTCTTCATGTTGCAGGCCGGAGGGGGTCGTGGTCATGGTCATGTTGGATTCCTTGAATACTATTAAATAAATAGCTACTTATGCACTGTAGACGGGGGCTAGAGGCCTTTTCGACAGGTAAATGAGGCAAAAGGTTAAAAAAAAGGCTGAGTCAGCCAATGCGGGTTTGACGCCACCACAAAGCGCTGAATTATGCCAGCAGCACCAGCGGTGCAAGGCAGAAAAAGGCCCGAGTCCGTTTTTCTGTAGGGCAGGGGCTGGAATCGAGCGGCACGCCATCAACGCTGACGCTGCTGTCCAGGCACACCCGATCCATGTGGACGGGCGGCTCTTCCCACTGGGGCATGGTGCGCAAGATGTAGTCGCTTGGTTGGGCCAGGTCAATGCCAAAGTGCAGCGCGCCGGGCGCGGGCGCGAATGATCTCGCCCACCAGTTCCGCCGCAAACCGCGCCTGGGCCGGGTGCAGCGGGTCCAGGTCACGAAAGTAAGTGATCTTGACCCAGCGCTGGCCTTTGGCGCGCAGCCCGATGATGGCGTCTGCCACGCGGATATCGAGCAGCGGGTCGGTCAGCCAGGCGCTGACATCAAACCCTTTGAGGCCCGATTCAGCCAGGGGAGGCACATGCGGTGCCATTGCCCGCCGTGCAGCATGCAAGCGCCAGGCCGGTCAAGCCGGGCCGCAGGATGCGGTGAGTTCTTCATGTTGGCACGTGCGGCCCGAGGCTTGGCCCCTTCAACGAAGTGTGGCCGGTACGAGCTGTGCGCGGGCTGCACCACGTCACAGGGCCGACCCAGCCCCCCGCTTTATTTGGCTGCTGCAGCTTTTTTGGCCTGGCTGGTGGACCACTTGCTGGCAAATGCCTGCAGTTCGCCCAGGCGCTTGAGCAGGTCGGCCCCCAGACTGGTGACGGTGTAGCCGTCGCTGCCATGGGTCATCAGCCCGGCGGCGCGCATTTCCTTGATGCGGGTGTTGAGCGTGTTGGGCGTGATGGTGCCAACGCTGTCCTGCAGCAGGCGGAAGGTTTGAGGGTGGCCGTCTTTGAGCGCCCACAGCACGCGCATGGCATAGCGGGATTCCAGCAGGCTGAGCAATTGGCCAACGGCGGCGTTTTCTTTGGTACTCATAAGACAAATATCCTTAAATAATGGTCGCAGCGGTGGAGACGATCTCCGTTGCGCAGGTTGCCGGGTTTCAGGCCGGTCCGGGGTCAACTTTCCGGCGCTGTCTGAAACTATAGCGCAATTTTCAGTATGCTACTAGTTTCATAGCTTCATTTTTTGGCAGATTAACCCGGAATACGTGAAAAATTGTAGAAAAAAACAACGGACCGGCAAAAACAGCGAAAAAAACGCAACTACAGGTAGATTTTCTTCAGTAGGCGTATCAGGGTTTTGTTCTCTGCAGGCGTGAGCCGAGCCGTGGCATCGGCCTCCAGCCGGGCGGCAGTTTTTTCGGCACCCTGCATGAGTTTGCGGCCCTCCGCGCTCAGGTGCAGGCCCACGGCCCGGCCATCGCTGGGGTGGGGCTGGCGCATGATGAGTTCACGTTTCTCCAGCGCGTTGATCATCCCCACCAGGTTGGACGGCAGCAGCCCCAGCGCCGTGCACAGCTGGCGCGAGGTGATGCCGGCATTGTGGGTGATGAGCGAGAGCACCGAAAAATCAACCGGGCGCAGTCCGTAGGGTGCTATCTGCGTCAGAAACTTGCCAATGATGGTCAGCGCGGCCCGGCGCGCGTTGTAGCCCGTCAGGCTTTCAAGGTAGCTGGCGTCAACGTCGTGGATAGCTGAAGCAGCGGCGGCAGCGGTGGCCGTGTGCGCAGCGGGAGTCTCAGGGGCAGCAGGCATGTTTTCAGGCCGCCAGCGCGGCGTCGGTGCGATGCTCGGCCATGCGGCTGTGGGCCATGCCAACCCGCATGTCAAATTCAGGCAGAACCCAGTGCTGCAATGCGGCATTTGGAGCGCTCCAGGCGCCGGGCGCGCGCACGGTGTCGCCCGCGATGGCTTCGGTTTTGAGCGTCATGCCGTGTGCGCTGACGCCCGCGACGGCCAGAAGGACCAGTGCCGCAGCCACGCCGCTGACAGGTAAATTGCGATGCTGCATGGCGATCCTCATAGGGGTCAATGATTGACCGGAGACACGGTGAAATGCACTTGACCACTCATCCAATAAGCTACTATATTAGTAGCTAACTATTCATATAGTACGCAGGCTATAGGCCTATTTAACGGGAATTCTAGGCAAAAATCACGATTCTGCCGTGAAACCGACGCGCTTGACATACCCGCCCCACAAATCGGAGTCGGCCTTGACGGTTTTGGCGAAGTCATCAATGCTGGCAGACGCGGTCGGCACCAGGCCCAGCGGGGCGGCAAATTCGGCCACGTCTTTGGCCACGATCAAGCTCTTGAGCGCATCGTTCATGCGGGTGGCCATGGCGACAGGCGTTTTGGCGGGCATGAAAAATCCGAACCATTCTTCCATGGTCAGCTCCGGGAAGCCCTGCTCGGCATAGGTCGGCACATTCGGGGCGAATTTGGAGCGGGCTTTGCCGGTGACGGCCAGCAAGCGGATTTTGCCCGCTTGCAGGTGCTGCAAATAGTCCCCGATGGGCGATGAAAACATGGGCAACTGGCCCCCGAGCAGCTCAATGATCGCCGGGCCGGAACCGCGGTACGCCACCTGCTTCATGTCGGTGCCGGCCGCTTTGTCAAGCAAGGCCGCCACCATGTGAGGCATGGAGCCTGCACCCGGCGTGCCGTAGTTGCCCATGTTGGGATTGGCCTTGACCCAGGCGATGAGTTCCTTGACGTTGGTGACCGACGCTGGCACCGCCGGGCCGACGCCCAGGCCAAACGCGGTGACGATGCCCGTGCTGATGGGCAGCACGTCGGCCGCCTTGTACTGCAACTTGGGGTAGGTGTGCGGGTAGATGGTGATCATCGAACCCGGCGTGAACAGCATTGACGTGCCGTCAGCCGGTGAGTCGCGCAGGTTCATCACGCCGATCTGGCCACCGGCACCGGCCTTGTTGTCAATGACCACATTGGTGGCGTACACGCCGCGCAGCTTCTCGGCCATGCGCCGCGCAAACGCATCGGTGGTGCCGCCGGGCGGAAAGCCGACGATCATGCGCAGGGTGTCAACCAGGGGCGCATTTTGGGCGCGTACCAGGCTGGCGGGCAGGGCGCCCAGAACGCTGGCAGCAGCAGCGGCTTGGGTGAATTGGCGGCGGGTGCTCATGATGTCTCCTTGGGGTTGGTGCAAAAACTGGAAGTTTTTTCAGGCGGTGGCGTAAGCTGGCTTGGCAACATGCGGCGCGCTGCCGTCGTGCAGCGCAGCGACCAGCGGGTCGCGGTGCTTGAGCACGGCGCGCTGGTTGATGGAGCCTTTGTCGGTGACCTCGCCTTTGTCGATGCTGGGCGGCTCGGTCATGACGATGGCGCGGGCGATGCGGGTGGCGCTGCCGGTCGCGGTTTTTGCAAGCAGGTTGAGCAGGGTTTGCAGCCAGGCTTTGACCGGGGCGCTGGCCACCACATCGGCCATGGTCGCATCGGCGGGCAGGCCGCTGAGGTCCCGCAATTTTGCCGTCGCGAAGATCATCGCGCCGACCTCCTTCAGGTTCAAACCGGTCAGCACGGCGTCTTGCACATAGGGCGCGCCAGCGGCGATGATTCTGCCGCGCATCGGCCCCACGCTCACAAAGGTGCCGGTGGCCAGCTTGAAGTCCTCGGCAATGCGGCCATCAAACTTCAGGCCCTGGTGCGGGTCGGCCGGGTCGATCCATTGCACGGCATCCCCGGTGCAAAAAAAGCCTTCGTGATCAAACGATTCCGCCGTGGCCTCGGGGCCGCGCCAGTAGCCGGGCGTGATGTTGGGGCCGCGGTAGCGCACCTCCACCTTGTCGCCCATGGGGACGAGCTTGAGGGCCAATCCCGGCGCAGGCAGGCCCAGATCGCCCGCGCGGGAATGCGGCGTGGTGACAAACAGGCCAAACGGGCCGGACTCGGTCATGCCCAGCCCGGCCGTCATGACCACGCGCTCGCCGTATTCCGCCTCAGCCGAGGCATACAGGCTGTCCCACACCGGCTGGGCCAGTGCCGCACCGGCATAGAACAACTGGCGCACGCGGCTCAAGAAATTGCGCCGCAGTTGCGCGTCCGTCGTCATGGCGTTGGCAATCGCCTCAAAGCCAACTGGCACGTTGAAGTACCAGGTGGGTGCCACCTCGCGCAGGTTGCGCAGCGTCTCGCCCAACAGCGCCGGTGTGGGCTTGCCGTCGTCAATGTAGAGCGTGCCGCCGTTGTACAGCACCATGTAAAAGTTGTGGTTGCCGCCGGCCGTGTGGTTCCATGGCATCCAGTCCACCAGCACCAGCGGTTCTTCCATCAGCACCGGCATGGACTGGCGCATTTGCTGCTGGTTGGCGCAGATCATGCGCTGGGTGTTGATGACGGCCTTGGGCAGCTGGGTGGAGCCGCTGGTGAACAAAAATTTGACAATGGTGTCCGGCCCGGTGGCCTGCATCGCCATATTGACCGCTGGCGTCGGTTTTGCCGCTAAAATAGAATCAAAAGTGCCTATAGCCCTTGTACCGACTGCATATTCAGCTATTGAATTTATAACAACTTCAGTTTCTGACGCGACCACGGCCTCAATCGCACGCCCATAGCGCTGCCAGTCTGCGGCGTACACCAGGCCGGGCGTCAGGGTGTCCAGCACATGGCGCAGCTTGTCAAAGTCTTGGCTGGCCAGGGAATACGCCGGTGACACCGCGCAATACGGCACGCCGACCAGCATGGCTCCCAGCGCCAAGAGCGCGTGCTCCAGGCTGTTTTCGCTCAGTATTGCCAGCGGCCTGTCGGCATTGAGGCCCCGGTCCAGCAGGGCCTGGCCAATGTTGCGGGCCGATGCCAGCGCCTGTGAAAAGCTAATGTGCCGCCATTCGCCACCCAGGGCCGGGTCGCGCCGCGCATAGAGGCTGCGATCTGGGGCGGCGCTTGCCCAATGCACCAGCATGTCGGTCATGCGGTGGGCATACGGGCCCAAGCGCTGGTCGGCGTCCAGATACGTGTTGCCGTTGGCGTCACGCACCTTGGCGCGGGTTACGCCAAATTCAAAAGGGCGGAATTTTGCGTTGGAGGCCATGGGCGTCGAGGCAATTGAGGTGTCTCTGCTGGTCAATTGGCCTTGATGCCGTCGGGCTTGACTTTGGGTCCCGTGCCATCCAGAAACGCCCGCACGCGCGCCTTGGCCTCAGGTGCCGACTGCACCACGGACGACATCAGCGCCTCCATCAGGTAGCCGTGGTCGGCTGTCTGCTCTGCAATGCGCGGCAGCGCGTGCATCAGGGCGTAATTGGTCATGGGCGCATTTTGCGCGATGCGCTCGGCCAGTTCAATGGCCTTGGCCAGGGCCTCGCCCGTGGGCACGTGGTACTGGGCAAACCCTTTGGCCACGCCTTCTGCCGCCTTGTAGACGCGCCCGGTCATCATCATGTCCATGACGGTCTGGGCACCCACCAGTTTGGTGATGCGCACCGAGCCACCGCCGCCCACAAAAATGCCGCGTGAGCCTTCGGGCAATGCAAAAAACGTGCTGTCATCCGCCACACGGATGTGGCAGGTGGTGGCCAATTCGAGCCCGCCGCCCACTACCGCGCCATGCAGCGCCGCAACAATGGGCACACGGCCAAATTCCATGGCCGTGAACACCTTGTGCCACGAGCGCGAATGGTGCACGCCGTCCACCGCGTCCATCTCTTTGAGCGAGCTCAAGTCCAGTCCGGCGCAGAAGTGCTCGCCTTCGCCGTCCATCACCACCGCTTTCGTACTGGAGGGCAGCTCGTCAAAACGCTGCGCAAGCGCGGCAATCACGCCGTCGCTGATGGCGTTGCGCTTTTTGGGGCGCGTCAGGCGGATGATGCTGATAGCGCCCCGGTGTTCAACCGAGACTTCGTCCAGCGTGGCAATGGTTTTTGCAGTTGACATGGTGGGTTCAGGAATGAAACTGGCGTGTGGCGCTCGTCAAACGGTTTGAATTCCTGGAACGGTTTGACCGGAACCGCCGGACGTTTTTGGATGCTTGCATCAGCCATGATTATGGTTATGCATAGTAATCAATTCAAGCCTCGTTGACGTTCTTTTCATTGGGGTTTACATCAGTCTTTTTCTGAAAACAGCGTGGCCATGGTGCGGCGCAGCCAGATGTTCCCCGCGTCGGAATTGAAGCGCTCATGCCAGTGCTGCTTGACCTGGTACGGCGGCAGGGGCCAGGGCGGCTCCAGCACCTGCACGCGCTCATGCGCGGCCAGCGTGTTGCCCAAAAGCCGGGGCACGATGACCAAAAACTCGGTTTGCTCCACGATCCGCGCCACACCCAGAAAGCTGGGCACGCGCAGCACGACGCGGCGTACCACCTTGTGGCGCGCCAGCACTTTGTCTACCACCGAATGGCCGGTGGCAGACGACGCCACCACGATGTGCCCCTCTGCCAGGAACGCGCGTCGGCTGATTTTGGACTGGATGCGCGGGTGCCCTTTGGAGGCGAGGCAGACAAAATCCTGCGCAAACAGCGCCTGCTGGTAAAAGCCGGCGTCCAGGTCCGGCGTGAAGCCCACGGCCAGGTCCATGCTGCCAGACTCCAGCGCGCGGCGGCTGTCCTGGGCGATGGTGCGGGCCTCGATCACCACGCCGGGCGCGGCCTGCTGCAGGTGGTTGATCAGCCGGGGCAACAGCACAATCTCGCTGATGTCGGTCATGCCAATGCGGAATTCGCGCCGCGCATCCGCAGGTGAAAATTTCTGGGGCGTGCCGCGCGCTTTCTCGATCCGGCGCAACGCCTCCAGCAGTTCGGGGTAGATAGCCTGCGCCCGGGGCGTGGGCTCCATGCCTTGGGACGTGCGGATGAACAGCCGATCATCAAAATGCAGGCGCAACTTGTTTAGCGCGATGCTGGCGCTGGCCTGTTCCATGCCCAGCAGCAGCGCGGCGCGGGACACGCTTTGAGTTTTATAGATTTCAACGAAGACGCCGAGCCAGTCCACATCAAGCTTTGCCATGG
>JAYVNK010000276.1:0-13037 GCA_043758475.1 Comamonadaceae bacterium
AAAATGCATGGCCTGGAGGTGCTCAAGAAGCTGCGCGGTCGCGGCTCGTCGCTGCCGGTGCTGATTTTGACCGCCGCTGACAGCGTGGACGAGCGCGTCAAGGGGCTTGACTACGGCGCCGACGACTACATGGCGAAACCGTTCAACCTGCAGGAGCTGGAAGCCCGCGCCCGCGCGCTGATCCGCCGCGGTGCTGGGGCCAACAGCAGCATCATCAAGCATGGCCCGCTGATCTATGATCAGGCCGGGCGCGTGGCCACCATTGACGGAAAAATGGTCGAACTTTCGGCCCGCGAGCTGGGCCTGCTGGAAGTGCTGCTGCAGCGCGTGGGCCGCCTGGTCAGCAAGGACCAGCTGGTGGAACGCCTGTGCGAATGGGGCGAAGAGGTGAGCAACAACGCGATTGAGGTCTACGTCCACCGCCTGCGCAAGAAAATTGAAAAGGGCCCGGTGCGCATTGCCACCGTGCGCGGCCTGGGCTACTGCCTTGAAAAAATTGCACCTTGATTGATATGGCCCCCGAACTGTGAAACTCTTCAAGCGCGAGCAGCGCAGCCTGTTTGGCGAGATTCTGGACTGGATGCTGACGCCACTGCTGCTGCTGTGGCCGGTCAGCCTCGTGCTTACGTGGCTGGTGGCCCAGGGCATTGCGGGCAAGCCGTTTGACCGGGCGCTGGAGTACAACGTGGCGGCGCTGGCACAGCTGGTGACAGTCAGCAACAGCCGCGTGCAGTTCAACCTGCCACTGCCGGCGCGCGAACTGCTGCGCGCGGACGACAACGACACCATGTATTACCAGGTGCTGGGCGCGCGCAGCGAGTACCTGAGCGGCGAGCGCGACTTGCCCTTGCCCGCCGATGAAGAAAAGGCTGTAGCGGGTGAGGTGCGGCTGCGCGATGCCGAGTTTCACGGCAGCGACATCAAAGTCGCCTACATGTGGGTCAAGCTGGACTTGCCGGGCGGCAAGCTGGCGCTGGTGCAGGTCGCCGAAACGCTGGACAAACGCTCGGTGCTGGCCACGGAAATCATCAAGGGCGTGATGCTGCCGCAGTTCGTCATCCTGCCAATGGCGGTGCTGCTGGTGTGGCTGGCGCTGGTGCAGGCCATCCGGCCGCTGAACCAGCTTGAAGAACGCATCCGCGCCCGCAAACCCGACGACCTGAGCCCGCTGGACGTTGAAGCCGTGCCGCTGGAGGTGGCACCGCTGGTGTCGTCCGTCAATGATTTGCTGATGCGCCTGAAAGACTCCATCACCACGCAAAAACGCTTTCTGGCCGATGCCGCGCACCAGCTCAAGACGCCGCTGGCGGGCCTGCGGATGCAGGCCGACCTGGCGCAGCGCGAGGGTGCCAATGCGGATGAGCTGAAACAGTCATTGCGGCTGATTGGGCGCTCCAGCATCCGCGCCACCCACACCGTGAACCAGCTGCTGGCGCTGGCCCGCGCCGAGAGCAGCGGCACTGCGATGATCCGCCAGCCGTGTGACCTGGCCCGCCTGACCAGGGAGGTGGTGCAGGAATGCGTTCCTCGCGCGCTGGAAAAGCGCATTGACCTGGGCTATGAAGGCGCACAACCGGGCGCGGTGGGCGTGCTGCTGGAAGGCAACCCGACCCTGCTCAAGGAACTGGTGCGCAACCTGGTGGACAACGCCCTCAACTACACGCCGTCAACGCCAGAGAAACCCGGCATGATCACCGTGCGGGTGCTGGCCGACACCTTTGGCAAGGCGCTGGTGCTGCAGGTGGAAGACTCGGGGCCGGGCATCCCCCTGGCCGAGCGGGACCTTGTGTTCCAGCCGTTTTACCGGGCGCTGGGCACCGAGGCAGATGGCTCCGGCCTGGGGCTGCCCATCGTGCTGGAGATCGCCCAGCAGCATCAGGCGACCGTCACCGTGGAGGACGCACGGCCGGGGCAGCCTGCACCGGGCGCGTCCTTCAGCGTGCGCTTTTTGGCGCAAACGCCGTAGGTGCCCGCGTCAATGCACGGTGCCCGTTTGAGCGCACCGGATTGGGGGCCTTATCTGCAGGACCGCAGTGGTTTGCCCGCCAGCGCTGTTTTGAACTCTTCCAGCCGGGCCTTGACCGCATCATCAGCCGCCGGGATTTTGAGCAGCGTGCCACGCACCTCGGCGCGCTCCTGCACCACACGCGCGGTGCGTACGCCGCGTCGGATCAAGTTGGCGAGCGCCGTGTTCGCCGCTGCCTGGGTCTGAAACCCGCCAAGGGAAAGTCCAATTTCCAGCGCAGGGTTGGTCAGCGCCTCGAACTTGAGGTTCAAAGACGCCAGCTCGGCGCGTTTTTTGGCCAATGCATCGGCTGTGGGGTATTTCCCCATATAGACAATCCACCGCGCTGGCTCGACCACCGGGTCCAGCCGCCAGGCATTTGCCGGCAGTGCAGACTGCAGCCCGGTACGCAGCGCCGTCGCCTGGGCGTCATTGAACAGGCCGGCCTGAAGGCACTCCGGCGGACTGGCTGTCGGGGCCGGTGCGGCGGCTTGCACAGCCGGGGCAGGTGCGTCAATGCGCCTGGCCTCGTCGGGCTTGAGAATGCGCAGGCCCTCAGGCCGCAGCTGCTGCGCCATACGCTGCGCCTCTGACTGCCCTGCTGGCGCAAAACCGTAACCGCGCAACAAGCCTTGTGACCAGGCGAAATACGCTCCATTGGCCAGAAGCAGCGCCAGGACCAACAGCCTCAGCATGGGCTGGTACCAGGAGCCGTCGCCAGGCCATCCACTACAGCCGGGCGCACACTGACTTCAGCGCTGGTGATTTTGCGCAAACCCGCTGCGGTCTGCACCAACAAGGCACCGTCGCCGTCAACACCCAGAGCCTCACCCACGGTGCCATCACTGCAAACCACAGCGCGGCCCGCCAGTAGGTCCAGTGCATTGAAGCGGGCCTGAAAAGGCGCAAAACCCTGCGCCTCAAACGTCTGGACGGCCCGCACCAGGGGCGCTGCCACCTGCTGTAAGGCCCGACCGGCGTCCATGGCAGGTTGCACCTCTGCCAGCCAGGCGGGAGGCATGGACAGCCCGTTGGCATCCCGGGCGTTCAGGTTGATGCCCACGCCAATCACCACGTAGCGCACGTCGCCAAAACGGCCAGTTTCTATCAGGATGCCGCCCAGTTTTCGGTCTTGCAGCCAGATATCGTTGGGCCATTTCAGCCGCAAGGCCGGGTGCAGGCTTTGCGCCACGCTCACACCTACTGCCAGCGACAGGCCGGACCAGTTGACTGGGGCCAGGGGCAGACCTAGCGAAAAAGTCAAAGAGCTCAATGGGAGCGGGTAATTCCCCGCCGGGCCGCCCCAAGGGGAATTAGCCCCCTCGGGGCGGAGCGCTGCGGCTCCCGATGTGCCAGCGCACATTGGGACAGCGCGAAGGGCAAGTGCCTCTGGCACGCGCACTTCCAGCGCAGCACACGCAGTGGCAAGCGTGGGGGCCGTCATTTGTTCGCTATGCCACTGCCGTCCCAGACGGCCCCGGCCTGCGGTTTGGCGTTCTGCAACCAGTAAAACCGGGTCAAGCTGCCCGGCTTTGGCGCGGCGCATCAGCTCGGTATTGGTGGAATCGATTTGGGGCAATACCTCGACCGTGAAGCCAGGCAAAACAGGCACCACGACCTGCCAAATGGCTTCTGCTGGAAACAACGTCGCCCCCACGCTTGCCACTTCGTGTGCTGCGCTGCCCCCCGAGGGGGCCGTGCCTTGCTTGGGGCGGCCCGGCGCGGCGGCCACTGTCAGCGCTTTCGCTTGGGGGCCAAGAGCGTGCCCCGGCAGGTCTTGGCCCTGCACCAGCACGGGTATTCGGCCTTGAGCTTGAGCGTGTAGCGTTCGTCGATGATCAGGCCGTAGTCGTAGTTCAGCTCTTCGCCAGGCGCGATGTCGCGCAGCGCTTTGACGAAGACGCGGCCACCTCCTTCGTCGGCCTCGCAGTTGGGGTCGCATGAATGGTTGATCCAGCGCGATGAGTTGCCGCCCACCAGCGCGTCAATCACATGTTTTTCATCAATGTGAAAATAGAACGTGTGGTTCGGGTCGCTGGGGTCATGCGGATGGCGTTTTTGCGCTTCTTTCCAGGTGATGATGGCACCCACGTACTCAATGATGGTTTCGCCCTCGCCAATGTCCTGAATGGCAAACACGCCTTTACCGTGCACGCCGGAGCGGCGGGTCTGGAT
Organism: Comamonadaceae bacterium; assembly: GCA_043758475.1. Taxonomy (GTDB): domain Bacteria; phylum Pseudomonadota; class Gammaproteobacteria; order Burkholderiales; family Burkholderiaceae_C; genus JANYCG01. The sequence goes on from JAYVNK010000276.1 coordinate 4,181, forward strand.
GCGACGGTTGTCCCCGGGGGCGATAGTCTTGCTCATGTTTTTGTGCTCACTTTTTCTTTCCATGGCTCACTTTTAAGGGCAATGGAAACGGTTCGCGGAAAAATTTGGTATGGTGAAACGTATGGGCGCGCATGTGTGCGCCTGCGCGCACGCGAGGATGGGATTGTAGTCAGATGAAAACTTTAGTTATTGCAGAAAAGCCTTCAGTGGCCCAAGACATCGTGCGGGCGCTCACGCCCACAGCCGGCAAGTTCGACAAGCACGACGAGCATTTTGAGAACGACACCTACGTCGTCACCAGCGCCGTGGGCCACTTGGTGGAGATCCAGGCGCCCGAAGAGTTTGACGTGAAACGCGGCAAGTGGAGCTTTGCCAACTTGCCGGTCATTCCGCCGCATTTCGACCTGCACCCGATGGACAAGACCAAGACGCGGCTCAACGCCATCGTCAAGCAGGCCAAACGCAAGGACGTGGGCGCCTTCATCAACGCCTGCGACGCCGGGCGCGAGGGCGAGCTGATCTTCCGGCTGATCCAGCAGTACAGCAAGGTCAAGCTGCCCGTCAGGCGCCTGTGGTTGCAGTCGATGACGCCGCAGGCCATCCGCGACGGCTTTGCCAGCCTGCGCACCGACAAGCAGATGCTGCCGCTGGCCGATGCGGCCCGTTGCCGGTCCGAGGCCGATTGGCTGGTTGGCATCAACGGAACGCGCGCCATGACGGCCTTTAACTCACGCGATGGCGGATTCTTTTTGACCACGGTCGGCCGAGTGCAAACACCGACCTTGAGCGTGGTGGTGGAGCGTGAAGAGCAAATCCGCAAATTCATCAGCCGCGATTATTGGGAGATCCACGCCACATTTGCTGCGGCAGCGGGCGAGTACCCGGCCAAATGGTTTGACCCGAAGTGGAAGAAAGCCGCCGCCAACGCCGCAGCGGGCGCTACCTCCGAGGTGGATGCGGAGCTCAAAGCCGACCGCGTCTGGACTCAGCGCGAGGCGCAAGCCATTGCCGACGCCGTGCGCGGCCAGAGCGCCACCGTCACCGAGGAGAGCAAGCCGACAACCCAGGCGTCGCCGCTGCTATTTGATTTGACATCATTGCAGCGCGAAGCCAACGGCAAGTTTGGCTTCAGCGCCAAGACCACGCTGTCCATCGCCCAAAGCCTGTACGAGCGCCACAAGGCACTGACCTACCCGCGGACCGACTCGCGCGCCCTGCCGGAAGATTATGTGCCGGTGGTCAAAGACACGTTTGCCATGCTGGCCGGCAGCGGCATGAAGCACTTGGGGCCTTTCGCGGCCATGGCCATCAAGGGCAACTACGTCAAGCCCAGCAAGCGCATTTTTGACAATGCCAAGGTGAGCGACCACTTTGCCATCATCCCGACGCTGCAGGCCCCCAGCGGCCTGAGCGAGGCGGAGCAGAAGGTGTACGACTTGGTGGTGCGGCGGTTTATGGCAGTGTTTTTCCCGAGTGCCGAGTATCAAGTGACGACCCGCATCAGCACGGTCAATGTCGCAGCAAAAGATCACAATTTCAAGACCGAAGGCAAGGTGCTCGTCAAACCCGGCTGGCTGGTGATTTACGGCAAGGAAGCCGCCGAAGAAGTGGCCGACGCCAAAGACGGCGACAAGGGCCAGAGCCTGGTGCCAGTCGCGCCTGGCGAAAGAGTCAAAACCGAAACGGTCGATCCCAAGGGCCTCAAAACCCGCCCGCCTGCCCGGTATTCGGAGGCCACGCTGCTGGGCGCGATGGAGGGCGCGGGCAAGACCGTGGAAGACGACGAGCTGCGTGAAGCCATGCAGGAAAAGGGTTTAGGCACGCCTGCCACACGGTCCAGCATCATCGAAGGCCTGATTGCCGAAAAATACATGCTGCGCGAAGGCCGTGAGCTGATACCCACGGCCAAGGCGTTCCAGCTGATGACGCTGCTGCGCGGCCTGGGCGTGGAAGAGCTGTCCAAAGCGGAGCTTACCGGAGAGTGGGAGTACAAGCTCAACCAGATGGAGCACGGCAAGCTGAGCCGCGAGACCTTCATGGCCGAGATTGCCGCCATGACCGAGCGGATGGTGAAAAAAGCCAAGGAATACGACCGCGACACCATTCCCGGCGACTACGCGACGCTGACCGCGCCGTGCCCGAATTGCGGCGGCATCGTCAAAGAAAACTACCGACGCTATACCTGCACCGGAAAGTCGGGAACTGAAGAAGGCTGCGGCTTCTCATTCGGCAAAACGCCTGCCGGCCGCACCTTTGAAGTGGCCGAAGTGGAGCAATTTTTGCGCGACAAAAAGATCGGCCCACTGGATGGCTTTCGCTCCAAGGCGGGCTGGCCATTCACGGCCGAGATGGTTATCAAGTTTGACGAGGACACCAAAAACTACAAGCTCGAATTTGACTTTGGCGACGACAAGAAGGGCGAAGAAAGCGGCGAGCTGATCGACTTCTCGGCCCAGGAAACCCTGGGCCCCTGCCCCAAGTGCGGGGCCGGAACCGGCAACGCCGCAGGCGGCTCGGTGTTTGAGCATGGCAAGAACTACGTCTGTGACCGCTCTGTGCCAACGATGGCGCAACCCACGCCCACCTGCGACTTCAAGAGCGGCCAGGTCATCCTGCAGCAACCCATCGCACGTGCGCAGATGGGCAAGTTGCTGGCCACCGGCAAGACCGATCTGCTCGACAAGTTCGTCTCCATGCGCACGCGCCGCGGCTTCAAGGCGATGCTGGCCTGGGACGCCGAAGCGGGCAAGGTGAATTTTGAGTTTGCGCCATCGAAGTTCCCGCCGCGCAAGACGGCTGCGCTTTCCGCCGGCAAATCAGTCGCTACTAACTCAGGAGCTTCTTATGCAGTACCGACGAGGGCTACAGGCATAAAAGACCCTCTAAAGAGGGCTGCAACGGCAAAAACGGCTGCAAAAACTGCCGGAAAGCCTGCCAAGGCCACCAAGCCCGCTGCGCCGCGCAAAACTCCTGTCAAGTCTGCTGTCAAAGCGCCCCGCGCCGCCACGCCCGGCAGCGGCCTGCAACCCAGCCCGGCGCTGGCCGCCGTCATCGGCACCGAGGCCGTGGCCCGCCCGCAGGTCATCAAAAAGCTGTGGGACTACATCAAGGCCAACAACCTGCAAGACGCTGCCAACAAGCGCAACATCAACGCCGATGCCAAGCTGCTGGCCGTGTTTGGCAAGCCGCAGGTGACGATGTTTGAACTGGCGGGGATAGTGGGCAAGCATTTGAGCGCTTGAGGGGGTGGGCGTGGGCGCGGGCGTCATGTGACGGCTCAATCCTGTTGCTCGTCACGCGCGGCAAGCTTGCCGCATCGCTGAGGTCATCAGTCTGTGCCTACACTGGTCGGCATGAACTCGCAGACCCCTACACCGCCCATCGCATCAGCAGCGACATCACCCCAGCAGCCCAGCGCGTTCCAGCGCCGCGTGCTGCTGGCGGTCAGCGGCCTGTCGCCGCAAATCGTCACGGAAACCATCTATGCGCTGGCTTCAAATGCCGACGCACCCTTTGTGCCGACCGAGGTGCATCTGATCACCACGCGTGAAGGTGCCCAAAAAGCAGAACTGTCATTGCTCAGTGATGACCTGGGCTGGTTCCACAAGCTGTGTGCCGACTACCACCTGCCCGGCATCACCTTCAACCGCAAAAACATCCACATCATCCGGGATGCCAACGAGCGCGGCATGGACGACATCCGCAGCATTGAAGACAACCGCGCCGCCGCCGACTTCATCACCGCCCGCGTGCGCGAATTCAGTGCGGACCCAAGCTGCGCGCTGCATGTGTCGATTGCCGGCGGCCGCAAAACCATGGGCTTTTATTTGGGCTATGCCCTGTCGCTCTATGGCCGCCCACAAGACCGATTGAGCCATGTGCTGGTGAGTGAGCCGTTTGAGAACAGCATCGAATTTTTCTACCCCACACCCTACAGCCGGGTGCTGCAAACACGCGATGGCAAGCTGGCCGACACCGCGATGGCTGAAGTCACACTGGCGGAGATCCCGTTTGTCAGCCTGCGCCACGGTTTGCCGCAAAAGCTGCTGTCAGGTCATGCCAGTTTTGGCGAAACCGTGGCCGCTGCACAAGCCGCGCTGGCACCGCCTGAACTGGTGATTGACCTGGCCCGCAAAAGAATTCGGGCGGGCGGGCAAGAGATTGAGCTGCCTCCGGCTGAGCTGGCCTTGCTGGCGGTGTTCGCGCGGCTGGCTTTGGCTGGCGCTGCCGCGCTGCCTGCTCCGTCCAAGGGCGCGCCTGACCCAGTCTGGGCACATTGCTTTTTGGCTGAGTACCGCGCCATCACGGGCACGCTGGCCGACATTGAAAGCACCGAGCGGGCACTCAAAAACGGCATGGACGGCGAGTATTTTTCGCAGCGCAAATCCAAGCTGGAGAAGCGCCTGAAAACCGCGCTGGGGCCTGCGGCGAGCCACTACCGAATTGATGATGGCGGCACCCGTCCACGTAACTACCGAATGGTTTTGTCGCCGGAGTCGGTTAGATTCGTGGGTGATGTGGCACACAACGTGTTGCACGGGGAGGCAATTCAATGACGATGCGAGAAAACGATTTATTGGCGGCTACCTGCCGCGTGGCCATGGCTGCTTACCTGCACGATCTGGGCAAGTTTGCCGAGCGTGCCAGGATCAACGTGCCGAAAGACGCACTGGATGCACACAAAACCCAATACTGCCCGTTCCACACCACTGACAAAGGCGGTAAAAACGGCTATCACAGCCACGTGCATGCCGCCTACACCGGGCTGGCGTTTGATGTCATTGAGCAATCAGCCCCTGACCTGATTCGGGGTGACATGCACCCTTTTGTCAACCGCAGCCAATTGCAGGCTGATCACACGCAGGCTACAGACTCGCTAATTAACGCCGCTGCGGCGCATCACCGTCCCGACACGTTTTTGCAATGGGTGATTGCCACTGCGGATCGCGTAGCCAGCGGCTTTGAGAGAGAGGAGTTTGACAAATACAACCTCGAAAAAGACGAAAACACGGAAACCCAAACAGGTCGCAATCATTACCAGGCACGACAACTTTCACTGTTGGAGCAGATCCGCCTGGATGGGAAACCGCAAAAAGTCTCCGCCAAAGACCTGAAATGGCGCTACCCGCTCAAAGCCTTGTCACCTACCGCCATCTTTCCCCAACTGCGCGAAAAATGTGAGCCCGGCGACGATGGCACTGCGCAGGCAGAGTACAAAACACTCTGGAATGATTTTCTGGAAGCGCTGAAAAGCATTCCCGCCTCGCATCGCAGCAATTGGCCATTGTGGCTGGATCATTTCGACACGGCCTGGATGACCTTCACACAGGCCATTCCTGCGGCCACCGCGTTTGGCACCAAGCCCGAGGTGTCGCTGTATGACCACAGCAAGACAACGGCAGCACTGGCCACGGCCCTCTGGCGCTGGCACGATTCCGAGCAGCAGACCGATGCCAGCGCTGCCTCTAGGTTAAAAGACCGAAGCGACTGGAACGCAACCAAGTTTTTGATGATTCAAGGCGACTTCTTTGGCATTCAGGACTTCATCTTTGCCGAAGGCAGCCAGACCAACAAGGCCGCTGCCAAGCTGCTGCGGGGTCGCTCTTTTCAGGTGTCTCTATTTTCAGAACTGGCAGCACTCAAAGTGCTCGATGCGCTGTCTCTGCCACCCACCAGTCAGGTCACCAATGCGGCGGGCAAGTTTTTAATCGTCGCGCCCAACACCGCAGCAGCGCGCACACAGCTTAAGGCCGTTCGGCTTGAGATCAACCAGTGGTTCCTGCAGCACAGCTTTGGCCTTGCAGGTCTGGGGCTGATTGGCAAGCCCGCCAGTTGCAACGACTTTCTCAAAGGGCGGTTTGGCAATCTGCAAAAGGGTTTGTTTGCGGAGCTTGAGAAAGCCAAGCTGCAACGCTTTGACCTCACCGCGTCTGGCAACCCAGTGTTTGGCGTGAGCTACCCGCGAGGGCGCGTTTGCCAATACAACGGCAGGCTTCCTGCCGATCAGACAGATAGCACTGACCAATCGTCCGCAGCGCTGTCACGCGACCAGATCAAGATGGGCAGCGAACTGACTCGCGAAGACCGCCTGCTGATCGTGCGCGACCCAGCGGCGCTGTCCGGCAGCAACCTGAAGTCGCTGGAAGTCCCCGTGTTTGGCTATGGCGTGGCATTCACCCAAAGCGAAGATGCCACAGGCAAGTTCGGCGCACTGGCCAAAGACGGCACGTTGCAGCGCTGCTGGGACTTCAGCCTGCCAGACAACCTGACCGACACCCTGTGGCACGGCTACGCGCGGCGCGTCATCAATGCCTACGTGCCACGATTCACCGAAGTCGATTTGCGAACACAAAGCAAGTACCGGGGGCTCGAAGGTGAAGTGGAATGGGACGACCTGTGCTTTGGCATTGGGAAAACACTCAACCACATTGCCTGCGAAGACCGCACATGCCCTAAATCGCCTGACCAATGGCAAGGCCAGGTGGCGCTGATGACGCTCAAGGGCGACGTGGACAACCTGGGCGCGATCTTCCAACAAGGGCTGCAGGAGCCCACCTTTGCCAAGATGGCTGCTCTGTCGCGCCAGATGAACGCCTTCTTTGCCATCTGGCTGCCTGCGGTTTGCAAAGTAGACTTTCCCAACACTTACACGGTTTTTGCAGGGGGCGACGATTTCTTTTTGATCGGCCCCTGGCACAGCACCCAAAAACTGGCGGCTCGCATGGCCGACGAATTCAAGCGTTATGTCGCGAACAACCCCGACATCGCGTTTTCTGCGGGCATGGTCATGACCAAACCAGGGCAGCCCATTCACACACTGGGCACGCAGGCGGAAGAAGCGCTGGATGCGGCCAAAGGCAATCACTTGCCAGAGGCCGGAATACGTAAAAACGCGTTGGTGCTTTATGGGGAACGGGTGCGCTGGCCTGATTGGGAAAAGGTGCATGCTGCACAAGCGCAATTGGAGCGGGTGCGTGCCGACTACGATCTGTCCACCGGCTACGTCTATGGCCTGCTGCAACTGATTGACCTGGCCAGCGACAAGACCAACCCTGAACACGCCATGTGGCGCAGCAGATTTGCTTACCGAACGCGGCGCTATGTGGTAGAGAAAATTCAAGAACCAAACAAGCGCCAGCGCGCACAAACCGAGCTTTCTGTGGCATTGGGAAAGCAAGGCATTGAAGACCTTGGTACCCAATACCGGATTCCACTGTTCAATCATTTCTACAGTCAACGTTAAGGAGCAACATGCCTATCCCAAACAGCAAGATCGTTTTCGGCAAAGCACTGGCAGATGACCTTTTTTCTGACGTTGCCAAAGAAAAGTCGTTTGAGATTTTCCAAGGTGGACTCAATCAACGAGGCATCCAGGACAAGAATAAATCAACACAGCTACGCAAGTTCTACGACGAGTTGGTGATGTGGACGGACAAAGTTCACAGCATTGGCAAGCTGGAACCGGGTCAAAAAAGCAGCGACGTGCGGGAGGCTCGTTACCGCGATTCGGCACCCTTCATCAAGATGATGAACGCGAAAGTAGCCTATGCCAAGGGACGTAACCACGTTGATGAAAGCTTTGAAGCCATGTTCAGTCATTGCATCAAGTCCGTCTGCGATGCCGAAACCCTCAAGCACGCCAAACTATTCATGGAAGCCTTCATGGGTTTCTACAAAGCCCAGGAGAAATAAGCCATGCCCCAACTCACCGCCATCACCACCATCACCGCCACGCTTGAGCTCGTCACTGGCCTGCGCATAGGCGCGGGCGACAGCGAAATGCACATTGGTGGGGTGGACAACACCGTCATCAAACACCCACATACCCAATCGCCGTACATTCCCGGCTCCAGCCTCAAGGGCAAGATGCGCAGCCTGCTGGAGTGGCGCAGCGGCGCGGTGCAGGAAGAAGCACTCGGCTGGAAAGACTTTGAAAAAACCAGTGGCGCAACCCAGGCTGAAGTTAAACGCATCCTGCAACTCTTTGGTATCAGCGGTGATGCCAAATTGGGGATTGAACAAATGAGCACCATGGGCCCAACCCGTATCTCATTTTGGGATTGCAGCCTCAATGCAGATTGGGAAAGGCAAATCCGCGAAGGGAACTTCCCGCTGACGGAAGTCAAAAGCGAGAACTGCATCAACCGCATTTCCGGGGTTGCCGAACATCCGCGCCAAACCGAACGCGTACCCGCAGGCGCACAGTTCGACTTTCGCCTCTCCATCAAGAAGCTGGCAGGCGACAGCCCTGAACTGATCGAAACCGTACTGCAAGGGCTCAAGCTGCTGGAGCTTGACAGCGTTGGTGGCTCCGGCTCGCGCGGTTATGGCAAAGTAAAGTTTGTCAACTTGAAGATCGACGATGCCGACTGCCAGGCCCGCTTTGATTCCGTCAAACCCTTCGAAAGGTGAATCATGAGGAATGCCGCACTAGCTCAAAAAATTTACCAGGCCGCACAGGAACTACCCGACGTGCAAGCTATGGAGGCCCTGGACTTTATCTACTTTCTCAAGGCACGGCAGGAGTTGGCCGAGCATCGCGACTTGCAAAATGCCCAGCAAACTTCGATGAACCACATTTGGGACAACGACGCTGACGAGGCCTGGAATCATGTTTGAAGCCGGCGCTGTAGTACTGATCCCGTTCCCCTACAGCAATCTCTCCAACGTCAAAAAGCGGCCCGTCTTGATGCTGACACGACCCGATGGCCGCGGAGATTTCGTGGCCATGCCGCTTACCAGTCAAGCCCAGCCATCACCCGCTTTAAACTGAAGTTCCTCCCCAAAAACAGCGAGTTTTCCCAATGAAACTGCGGCATTTTGAGGTTCCGGATTCTGTCTACAGTTTGATGAGGCG
>JAYVNK010000277.1:0-4300 GCA_043758475.1 Comamonadaceae bacterium
TGAAAAACTGGCCATCGTGCCGCAGTTGGCCACCAGTTACGAGTGGTCGGCAGACAGCAAGGCGTTGACGCTGAAGCTGCGAGGCGACGTGACCTTTCACGATGGCGAGAAGATGGACGCGGCCGCCGTCAAGTTCAACCTGGAGCGCCACAAAACCATGGCAGGCTCCAACCGCAGCGGCGAGTTGCGGCCAGTCACCAGCATTGACGTGGTCGATGCTGCCACCGTGCGCCTGAACCTGTCGGCTCCGTTCACGCCGCTGCTGGCTGCACTGGCAGACCGGGCGGGCATGATGGTCTCGCCCAAGGCGGCGCTGGCAGGCGGCGCCAACTTTGGCACCAAGCCGGTGTGCTCTGGCCCATTCAAGTTTGTGGAACGTGTGGCGCAGGATCGCATGGTGTTTGAGCGCTATGCCAACTACTGGAACAAGGCCGCCATCCATTTCGACAAAATCATCTACACGCCAATTCCCGATTCCACCGTGCGCCTGGCCAACCTGCGCGCGGGCCAGCTGGACTTTATCGAGCGGGTGGCTTCAAGCGACATGGAGGCGATCAAGAAAGACAAGAAGCTCAAAACTGCGAGCATCACCGAGATTGGCTACCAGGGCATCACCATCAATGTGGGCAAGAGCGACCAGGCGCAAAAGAACCCGCTGGGCCGCGACGTGCGGGTGCGTGAGGCATTTGAGCTGTCGCTTGACCGCCAGGGCCTGGCCCAGGTGGTGATGGACAACGAGGCTCAGGTCGGCAACCAGTGGGTGGCCCCCAGCAACAGCTATTACGCCAAAAACATGCCCATCCCAAAACGGAATGTAGAGCGGGCGCGGGCATTGCTGAAAGAGGCCGGCGTGACCAACCCCAGCTTCACTTTGGTGACGCCCACCACGTCGGATGCGCAGCGGCTGGCGCTGGTGGTGCAGGCCATGAGCCGGGAGGCCGGCTTCGACGTAAAAATCCAGTCCACCGAATTTGCCACCTCGCTCAACATGGCTGACAAGGGTGAGTTTGACGCCTATGTGCTGGCCTGGAGCGGCCGCGCCGACCCAGATGGCAATCTGTACAGTTTTCATGGTTGCAAGCAACCGCTGAACTACGCCGGCTACTGCTCCACAGAGACAGACGACCTGCTGAACAAATCACGCAGCCTGCGCGACCCGGTGGAACGCAAGAAGGTGTTTGAGCAGATTGCCGCCCGCGTCATCAAGGAACGCCCCGTGGTCTATCTGTACCACCGCAACTGGCTGTGGGCCTACAACGGCAAGCTCAGTGGCGTGCGCAATGTGCCAGATGGGCTGCTACGGGTGACCGGGCTGAAGATGAATTGAAGCGTGGAACAACGAGCGCGCGAGACACAGAGTGAAGATCACCACGGATGTTTGAATTCCTCGCCAAGCGCCTGATCACCATCGTCCCCACACTGGTGTTCGTGTCGATGCTGATCTTCGGCTTGCAGCAATTGCTGCCGGGCGACCCGGCGGTGATTTTGGCCGGCGAGGAGCGCGACCCTGAGGTGGTGGCCTACCTGCGCACCAAGCTGCACCTGGACGAACCCTTGCCGCTGCGCTACCTGCACTGGGTGGGCGGCGTGCTGCGCGGCGACCTGGGCGAGTCGGTTCGCACGCAGTTGCCGGTGCTGGATTTGATTGTGCAAAAGCTGCCCGTCACGGTGGAGCTGGCGCTGTTGGCCATGCTGATCGCGCTCTTGGTGGGCATACCGGCCGGCGTGGTGTCTGCCGTGGGGCGCGGCACAGTGTGGGACTATGGTGCCAACCTGTTTGCGCTGTGGGGCTTGTCCACACCCAATTTCTGGCTCGGCATTTTGATGATTCTGCTGTTCTCGGTGCACCTGGGCTGGCTGCCCGCCTCGGGTTACGAGAGCCCGTTTGTGGACCTGAAGGCCAATCTGGCCGCGATGGTCATGCCGGCCTTTGTGTTGGGCAACGCGATTGCGGCCGTGCTGATGCGCCACACCCGCAGCGCCATGTTGCAAGTGCTCAGCACCGACTATGTGCGCACGGCGCGCGCCAAAGGTTTGAGCGAGCGTGTGGTGGTGCTCAAGCATGCGCTTCGCAATGCGCTCACGCCCATCATCACGCTGGGCGCGCTGGAGCTGGGGACCTTGCTGTCGGGCGCGGTACTGACCGAGCAGGTGTTCACGATTCCCGGTTTTGGCAAGCTGATTGTGGATTCGGTTTTCAACCGCGACTATGCGGTGGTGCAAGGCGTGGTGCTGGTCACGGCCACCACCTACATTTTGCTTAATTTGCTGGCCGATGTGGCTTACTTTCTTGTGAACCCGAGGCTGCGGGCATGAGTGCGGTCATCGTCACGTCTGAGGCAGTGGCTGCAGCGTCTGCGACGAAAGAAGCAGGCCCGTGGCTGCGCGCCTGGCGGCGGCTGCGGCGTCGCAGGGGGGCGATGTTAGGCCTGGGGGTGGTGCTGGGCTTTGCGGTGCTGGCGCTTTTTGCGCCGTGGATTGCGCCCCAAGACCCGCTGGCCACCAGTTGGAGCGCCATCCGCAAGGCACCCAGCGCCGCGCATTGGCTGGGCACCGATGAGATTGGCCGCGACGTGCTGTCCCGTGTGATCTGGGGCTCGCAGGCCTCGTTGCTGGCGGGACTGTCCAGCGTTTCCATTTCCCTCCTGCTGGGCGTGCCGATTGGCCTGGCGGCCGGCTTTCTGGGCGGCTTTGTGGATGGCCTGATATCGCGCATCACCGACGCATTTCTGGCCTGCCCGTTTTTGATTCTGGCGATTGCGCTGGCGGCTTTTTTAGGCCCGAGCCTGACCAACGCGATGATTGCAATTGGCGTGTCGGCCACGCCGATTTTTGTGCGCCTCACGCGCGCGCAGGTCATCAACGTCAAGGTCGAGGACTACATCGAAGCCGCCCGGGCGGTAGGCAACCCGCCGTGGCGCATCGCGTTGCGCCACATCTTGCCCAACATTCTGGCCCCACTCATCGTGCAAGCCACGCTGGCGATTGCGGCGGCGGTGATTGCCGAAGCCAGCCTGTCGTTTCTCGGCCTGGGCCAGCAACCCCCGGCCCCTAGCTGGGGCAGCATGCTCAACACCGCCAAGAACTATGTGGACAACGCGCCCTGGATGGCCATCTGGCCGGGGATGTCGATCTTCCTGCTGGTGCTGTCGTTCAACTTGCTGGGCGATGGCCTGCGTGATGCGCTGGACCCGCGGCAGCGTTGAGCCCGGCTCCAGGCCACGGACGACGCCACGGCTGACCTTGTTAATTTGCCCCCATGCAAACCCAGTGGCTTGAGGACTTCATCGCGCTGGCGAACACCCGCAGCTTTACCCGCGCGGCCGAGTTGTGCCACGTGACACATCCCGCGTTTGGACGGCGCGTCAAGGCTTTGGAAGCCTGGGCCGGTGCTGCACTGCTCGATAGGGGAAGCACCCCGGTGCGGCTGACCGCAGCAGGAGAAAACTTTTTGGAGACAGCACAGCAAACGCGGCAAAGCCTTGAAAGCTCGCGCGAGGCCCTGCGAAGCGCCGTGGGGCGCAACGCACGCACCGTCACGCTGGCCACCGGGCGGACTCTGGCGCGCACAGTGGTGGCCGACTGGCTGGTGCGCCTGCGCCCAATGGCCTAACCCAACAAAAAGCTGGCGACTGTGTTGACTTGGTCATCGGCAATCAAAGTCGGCGCATGCCCCACGCCGTCAAACGCCACCAGACGCGCTTTGGGGCCACGCTGCGTCATGGCCAGCGCAGTTTGATCGGACAGCAGATCAGACTGCGCGCCGCGCGTGAGCAGGGTCTGCGCGGTGATCGTGTCATACAGCGCCCACAGCGCCACTTCGCCTTGTGCGGCGGCCTCCTGTGTCACAGCGCGAAACGGCACGGCTATGGCGGGGTCATAGTGCAAGGCCACGCCGCCCTGCGCGTCGCCGACAGGCTTGACCATATGACGCGAGAGTTCCAGCCACTGGGCCGGTGTGTGCGGCCCAAAGCTGGTGGAAATGATCCACATCGCCTGCGCGGCCTGCGCCAGCGATGCAAAACGCGGCGCGTTGCCCAAGTACAGGCCGATGCGCTGGATGGCCTCCCACTGGAGGGTTGGGCCGACGTCGTTGAGCACCAGCTTGCGCACCAGTGCAGGCACCACCACGCCAGATGCCTCTGCATCAGCCCCGCTTGACGCCCAGTTCGCCGCCGCCAGCCCGAGTTGCGCAGACACCACCATGCCAATCAGCCCGCCCATGCTGGTGCCCACCCAGTCCAGCGTGGCGGGCTTGATTTGTGCCAGCATCGCCAGCATGTCTGCCGCATAGGTGGGA
>JAYVNK010000278.1:0-4299 GCA_043758475.1 Comamonadaceae bacterium
CTTGAGTTGGTGCGCAACGGCTATGGCAATTTTTTCAAACTGTTTTCAATGCTGTTTTTTGCAGGAGGGATTGCGTTTTTCGCCTTCAGTGTGCGCTCGGACTACCTCGATGCCCGTCTGGCGTTGATCGTGTCAGGTATTTTTATGGCAGCAATCACGGCAAACATGATTTCGTCCAGCCTTCCGAAAAGCGATTGGTTTGACATGGCTGAACGGCTTTACTTTGCAACTATGGCGTTTATTTTTGCGACATGCCTGAGTTCGCCTTACACGTTCAAAATTTTTCTGGCTGGGCAAGAAGAAAAAGCCAATCGATTGTCCAGGCTGTTTGGCTATACGTATCCTTTGGCATATGTTGTGACCAATGTGCTGGTAGTAGTGTTGGCACACGGAGAAGTTTAAAGACTTTGATGTGACAAAAATAGCTCTGTCGCAATAGGCGACGCCTGACAATATCGACATGATTGTGCAAACCGAATTGGTGATTACAGGCGAGCTGCGCAAGGTGCTCAAGCGGCTGCACAGCCCGCTGGAAGTGATGCTGGTGTATGCAAAAACAAAATAAAAACAAGCCCCAAATCATTGAAGAGCTGCGTCCCGGCCAGTCGATAGAGCTGCTCGAAGAGCTGCACATCCTCACGCGCGAGGGCAAGCTCAACCAGGACACGCGACGCAAGCTCAAACAGGTTTACCACCTGTACCAGTTCATTGAACCCTTGCTCAATGCCGTGACTGGCTGAGCTTGACATTTAGCTGGCCGCTTGCAAGGGCATCGAACTGGCGGCCGGCCGGGCGACCAACGTCACAGCCAGCCTGCACTGCAACCGAATCACGGACGCGGACGTCGGCTGTTGGCAATCGTCCAGTTGTAAGGACTGAATGCGACTGCGTAATCCACAGGGATTTTCAGATTGGCATAGCGCTGCGCGTAGGCGATCAAGTTGATGCCATGTGCGGGCACGAAATCTTCGGTGTAAAACTTCAGGATTTCATTGAAAAATACGGTACGTTGGGCATCGTCAATGCGCAGGTTTTCGCGACGCGCGAAAAAGCTGCGGGTTTCGCGCTCAAGCTCCTCGTCCAAACGCCCGGCAGAGTACAGCATACGCGGCAACACGGGGCACGAAACCGCCGAGCAGTTGAGCGCAAAGTGAACACGCGGCTCGTCCAGTTTGCGGATCACGTTGTTCTCAAAATCATAGAGCGACAGGGGCTTGCCACCAATCACAAATTTGCGCAGTACAAAAAACCTGACTTTGGCAAAACCATCGTGCGAAGGCGGAATGCCCAACGCGATGACGTTGTACATGGACAGGGCGTTGTAGGCATTGACCATGTGCGCCAGCCGGGCCTGCTGCGTTGGTGCTGCATCAAGCGGTGTGGCTGCGATGGCCTGCACATAACTCTCCAGAGCACCCAATCCTGCGTCACTCGCGTCATCGCGCAACGCTGCAAAATCAACCTCGCCCTGGTCGTTGACGTGGCGTTGCAGCACGCGCGCATAGCCTGTCCTGGCATGGTCCAGGGAAATGGCTGATGCATCGCCGCCATCGGCCACACTGCCTGCAGCGCCTGCATTGGCGCCCGTTCGCGCCGGCACCTGCACCACTGTGCTGCAAGCGCCAAGCAGCAGCACAAACAGAGCGGCTAGCGTAAGCCGCAGATGCAGGATTTGCGAGCAGGCAAGTGCCGTCACAAGCTTACTTCCGGTATGCCGCCCAGCGCGTCATGCACAGGACTGCAGGCGGGCGCCCGGACACCCGCTTTTCGTTCACTCATCGCGGCATCACGTGGTTTGCCTTTGAGCCACTTCAGTGGAATCCGGATTTCGCCGTTGGCATCCGGGGTCACGGCCAACGGCTGCCAAATTTTCCCGCTGGCAAGCCGTATTGGTTTCAACAAATAGCGGTCCCGCTCAGCGTTGTAGGCGCACATCGCCATCGGGCCGTCAACCGTTGCTGCCATGAATACACAGGCGTCAATGCGCTCAGAATCCAGACCACACGTGTCCATGAAATTGTGGGTGAAGAAAGAAATCTTCCGCACCACCGGCATCCGCAGGCCCCGGTTGACCCATTGTCCGCGTGACTGCCAGAGGGTGCGAAGGGCATGCCGGGCAAACCCAACCCACAGAAGCGGCTTGCCCAGCAGCGCTTTGGCCAGCGCCCAGGCACCCCGCAGGCCCTGGTCGCGGTCAAACACCACTTCAGCCGTATCACGCATCACGCGTGCGGCGAATTCTCCGTCCGCCAGTGCGTCAAAACGCTGCGCACCCACCGTGACAAGCATCGCATAGCGATTGCACGCGCGGTGCCCACCCTGCAGTGCATCGAAGTTGAGCGCCACGCCCGAGCCCTTTTCAATGGCTCTGCACACTGAATCCTGCGTGACCGTCACCGGATCGCGGCCTGCCACAGTACCGCGACCGGTGTCGGCACCCAGTTGAAAAGACGCAAACCGCACCACGTCGTTATGCTGCACAAAAAAATCTGCCACACCGGCAATCTCATGCATGTTGCCCGCAAAAACCGTGGTGTTGAACAGCACCGACAGTGGCAATCCGCGCGCCATGTCGATGTAGCGCAGGCGCAGTGCATTGAGGTCTGCCTCAGACGTGTAACCCTTGCGCTCCTGCGTCATGTCAACGTGAAACGCCACATCGTTCAGGCCGTCTGCCGCGAGTTGCCTCAACCATTGGCGTGTGAGCAAAATGCCATTGGTCAACAGCGAAGCCCGCAAGCCCTGTGCCCGCACATAACGCACGATCTGCGACAGCTCAGCGCGGTCACGCAGGGTCGGGTCTCCACCCGAAATCTGGACATCGGTGTTGGGCCCAAATTCCAGGGCAATGCCATCAATGCGACGCAACAGATCTTCCAGCGGAATGTCCCGCACCGCCTCGGCGCTTTCTGACAGATAGCACAGCGTGCAGTCCAGATTGCAGCGCTGCGTGATCTCGAGTGACACACATCCCACGGCCCAGCGCCGACCGGCCGTCTGCGCGGGCGACCACTGCCCCGTGCGCCGCATCCGGTCAGCCATGCGTGCCAGGCGCTCGGGCTGGGATTGGGGAGCAGCAAGGGTGGCGGATTGGTGCATCAGGCCTTGGTCGCCGGTCAAACTAATATCTTACATTCTCACGCGCAGCAACTGCGCCGCTACAGCAGGATCATCCGCATCGGTCACCAGGGTCAACAACAGTTCACGCCCAGCCTTCTGCACCGCAATACCCTCAACCTTTGGCGCGCCCCGTAGCTGATGCACCTGGATGACCTGGCCATCAGCCGCCACCACGCCCTCGGCAGAACCGACGCACGCGCCATCTTCAAAACTGTCGGCAGTGTTCTCGGCTACAGCGCAAAATACCCACCCACCGTGGTCCAGCGCCGCACCGTCAGTCAGGCTCAAGGCCACACCGTCGATAACCCCCAGCGTGATGATTTGAACGGATTTGGGCTTAGGAGGCGGCATTTCCGGGGCAACCAGCCACGGCCCGACCTGGTTCCAGTCAAAGTGGATGCAGGCGTTGCGCGAGCCGCCCTGATTGCCGCGCTGCAACAGGCGCAGTTCACCACTGCTGACAAAAGCGCCTTCAATGTTCAAATCGGGAAACTGCATCTTCAGTGGCGCGTAAAGCGCTGGCAAATCAATGTGCGACATGCGTCCGGACAACTTGCCCGCTGCATCCAGCGCCATCAGCACCGCAGTACCACGCGTGCTCCGGGAGCCCGAACCCAGTGCCAGCAGCGCCCCAAACGGGCAGCCCCGCAAAGGCGGCAACTCGGCCAGGGTTTCCAGATCAGGCTTGATCCGTTTACGAAGGCCTTTGTCGCGCGGCAAATCACCCTCGAACAGGCGGACGAGCTGGCCCAAAGGACTTGGCACGGAATGGGTGCCTGGGCTTTCTACATCGTCAAAAACACCCAGATGAAGTTCGTCATCTGCGACCACATACAGTTGACGTTGCACGCGCACCAGACCGCTGGCAGCACTCAAATGCGACAACCCTCGCGGGTGCTGGTGGGGGTCAATCAAAAGATCGCGAAGGTGTTCCGGGATCAACATCTCTTAGTCTTGGCGCAAAGTGGCTGAACAAAAAAAAGGGGTACAGCAGAACTGCTGTACCCCAATGATTTGGCGGAGCGGACGGGACTCGAACCCGCGACCCCCGGCGTGACAGGCCGGTATTCTAACCAACTGAACAGACACAGCCCCACCCCGGCGGGAGGTATTCGCCACACTTGTCAGGCTCACCAAGTTGTGCGCTGATCGTCGCAGTAGTCGGGCGGTGATTGGCTT
>JAYVNK010000279.1:0-4287 GCA_043758475.1 Comamonadaceae bacterium
TCCGTTGCGGCGGCAATTGCAATCGTTGTTGAAGTCGGTGGATCGCTGGCGCTGATCGCAGGTTTTGGCACTCGCACTGGCAGCGCATGGCGCTGGGGCTTGGAGCCTTGATGCCAAACGTGGCGCCGAACGGAGCGCCTGACGTAGCGTCGAACTTAGCGCCGAACGTAACGCCGAACGTAACGCGTAGTCGTCCGGCTGACGCCATGCCGTGCTCTCCTTGGCCGAGTCACTACCGACATCCCTGCCCCGGAGCTCATCTACTTTTTTAACCAGGGGTGTTCAATTTCTTTTAACGTCCCGTCCACCGTTTCCCGCGTTTCCTTCTTCAACTTTTCAATTCAAGGAAATCCATCATGTCAAAAGTAGCAGTCGTTTATCACTCAGGTTATGGTCACACCCAACGCGTGGCAGAGTTTGTGGCCGAGGGGGCCAGCGCCGAGTTGGTGGCCATCAGCGCCGACGGCAACCTCACCGACGCGCAGTGGGCCACGCTGGACGCAGCCGACGCCATCATCATGGGCAGCCCCACTTACATGGGCATGGCCAGCTGGCAGTTCAAGAAATTCGCCGACGCCACCAGCAAAAAATGGTTCACCAGCGCATGGAAAGACAAAGTGGCCGGTGGCTTCACCTGCTCCGTCAGCCCGAGCGGTGACAAACTTTCTACCATCCAGTACTTCATCACGCTGTCGATGCAGCAGGGCATGATCTGGGTCGGCCAGCCCGCGCTGAACGACGGCACCATCAACCGCATTGGCTCCAACTCAGGCGTGATGGCCCAGGTCGGCCCGCAAGACCCTGCCAGCGCCATTCCCCTAGGCGATCTGGATACGGCGATGGCCTACGGTAAACGTGTGGCACAGGTCGCCTTCAAGTTGCGCGGCTGATTGCACTGCGGATGGCGTAACGGCTGACCTGGTGATGGGCGTGACTGTGACAGGTCACCCTGCATCCACCAGTTGATTTACAACAGTCACGATGGCTATTATATAAATAGCAAATTATCTATATAGGACGAGGGCAAAGCACTCTTTTAACCACTTAGCGAGAAATGGCGACGGGAAAATCAGAAATTCCCTGCGGCACGATCGTGACCGGCGATTGGGTGCCCTTTGTCAAGGCCTTGACGCGCTCGGAGACGTACAGGTCCAGCATCTTGTGCGTCACGCGCCCGGTGCGCCCGACATCGGCCTTGCCGCTCATGCCTTCAACCACCGCCCGGGTAAAGGCCCCATTGCCCCATTCAGGCGACTCCTGGGACGACTGTCGCCCCGTGGAAGCGGCGAACACGACCACGCCGTTTTCCGCACTCGACAGCTCGTTGACAATGGCCGTCAGGTCAGTGCCCAGTGCGCGTCGGCCGGTACCCAAAACGTTGCCGGAATGGCAGGTATCGACAAAAAACAGCACTTTTCCGGGCAGGGCGGCCATGGTGTTGCGGATCTCGGTGAAGATGACGCCCGTGCGCTTGAGCCGGTCAGGGTCGGTGTCCTGTGGCAAAAAATAGTAGACGCCATCGTTGTCATTGATGCCGTGCCCCGCCATGAAGACAACGCCGACGTCGCGCGCCGTCATTTCCCGGCGAATCCACTCCAGGCCATCCAGAATGTCATCGCGTTTGGCGCCCGCATCGGTCAGGAGTTTGACTTCCACCTTGCGGTAAAGCTGGTTTTCCTGCGTCTTCAATACATTCGAGAAATCATTGGCATCTTTGGCGGCATAGGCTAGCTGGATAGCGGCATTCTTGTATTTGCTGACACCGATGGCCAGTACGTACAGGGCAGGGCGCAAGTCGCCCGCTGCGGCTACAGGCGTTTTGCCGGAGGGCTGAGCTTTGGGCCGGGCTAGCTCGTCCGTCTCGGCGGCGAGCAGGCTAGCGCTGGCGGGCGGACCGGTCCATTTCAGACGCACCACGGCGGGCATCGAGTAGCCATTGCGGTTGTCGGCAAAAACCATCAACTCGGCGTCTTGCGCTGGCAGCGTGATGCGCTGTTCGTACCGAACGGGCGGGGGTTCCCGCGCCGGTGCCGCTGCGGTGCCCGCCGCCTGGACCGTCAAATTGCGGGCGTCTGGCCAGGCACCGGCGGGCACTTGGGGCAATTCGAAGATGCTTCCGTTGAGCCGGGCCCGCAGGCTGATCGGTGGCGCGCCGGCCGGTGCCCGGATGGACAGGCTCAAAATCACTTCACGTTTTGAAAAACTGTCGCCGTCTTTGGGTGACAGCACCGTCACAACCGGCGGTGTCTGAAGCTCAATATCGGTCGCAGGTGTCGCAGGCCTGGCTGGGCTTGGCACGGGGGGAGGTGCGGGGATGGCTGCAATCACAGAAGCGGGCACAGGCGTGGGCATAGACGTGTTTGTGGGCGGAGACGGTGCCTGGTTGGCAAGCCGCAATGCGGCGTCAAAATCGGCTGTGGTCAGCACAGCGGCAATGACGTCCGGCCTGAAGTAAGTGGCCCGAAAACGCGACGCCGGGAAGAAATCAGCCGCGCGGGACATTCCGCGGTTGATCTGCCAGCCAAACAGGTCTTCCCCTCCCGGACTGGCGGCGTAGTAGCCTTGGGGCGTCCAGGCGACCCAGCGTTTGCGGTCCGCATGCGGCAGCAGCGCCAGCATCTCCGCGCCATCACGCGCACGGTACCAGCGCAGCGTGCCGTCGCTGTAGCCCGCAATGACCCAGCGGCCATCGCCTGACACATTGACCTGCCATGCGGCACCCGGCGCCGCAACGCGCCACAGCGGTGTGCCGTTGGCTTGCAGCAGACGCAGGTAAAAACTGGTCCCTAACGCAAACGCTCTGCTGTCGGGTGACACCGCAGCGGACATGGCCACCTCGTTGTCGGTCAGTGGCAAGGCATTTCCATTGAGCCGTGGCCGTGTGCTGTCGGACCAATCCGAGACCTGCAGCCCCCTGCCGCTGGTGCTGGGCGGCTGCCACTGTGCCACGGGCGCAACCCAGGCGGTGTTTTTGAAATCAAATCCCGAGGTTTCTTGCGTTAAGCTGTCCCGACGCGCGGCAAATGCAATGCCACTGCCGTCGCGCGACACACGAAATTGATCCCGGTTGCCCCGAAAATCAACCAGGCCGCTGGCGACGGTTTGCAGCTTTGCACGACCCTGCTGGCCAGCAGCAGACTGGCCCGCAGCCGACAAGGACCAGCCCCAGGCCGCGTCTGCTGCGGCGTATACAGTGCGTCCGTCAGCCAGTGCATGCAAGGCCACAATGCTGTCGCTGGCCAGACTGGCATCGGTGGCTGCGCCGCGACCCCGGTCCGCCCAGGTGCGAAGGCCGTGCATGCCATCCGCGCGTTTCCAGGTGCCTGCGGCCATCAGCTCACGGCCGTCATGGGACCAGGCCAGCGCATTAAGGCTGCCGTTGCCAATGTCCGCCGTATTGGGGACATAAGCCTGCTGCAAGGTTTCCGCCTGTAGCACGACGACCGCTGATGTGTCCGCAAAACTGACCGCCAGCAGCTTGCCATCTGGCGCGTAAGCTACCGTGAATGGCTGGCTGCCACCGGCTGGCCGGACGGTGTTAGACAACTTCAGGCGCTGCTGGCCCACGTCGTACAACCGCACCGCGCCATCCACGCTGGCGG
The DNA here is from genome assembly GCA_043758475.1 of Comamonadaceae bacterium. Taxonomy (GTDB): domain Bacteria; phylum Pseudomonadota; class Gammaproteobacteria; order Burkholderiales; family Burkholderiaceae_C; genus JANYCG01. Next base: position 3,603 of record JAYVNK010000279.1, read on the forward strand.
TGGCAAGCCGCTTGCCATCAGGGGAAAAATGGGCACCGTACACCTCGCCCTGGTACTTTGTGTCGCTGTCTATTTCACCGCTGCTGCGCCAGCCCGAAGAGGTACCAAACAGCCGCACGCCGTGCTGGCCCCACAGGCCAATCAACAGCAGCTTGCCGTCGGGCGCAAAAGCCAATTGCGTGATGGTGTTGGGCAGGCCCGTGATGCGCTGGATCATGGTGCCACTGGCGCGCTCAAACAGGTAGACATCGTTGTTGGCCGACCAGCCGCCCACAGCAACGACTGAACCGTCGGGCGTCAGGGCGGCGGCGAACAGGCGACCGTTGTTGTCCACGCCCACCGGCGGGCGCAGGGTTTGCAGCAGACGCCCGCTGGACAAGTCCCAGACGCGGGCCGTTTTGTCGTCCGATGCCGTGACGGCAAAGCGACCGGCTGCATCAATGGCCAAGGCCCGAATGGCGGCGTTGTGGGCACCGGTGTCAATGCGCAATAGGGGTGCGTCCACTGGCTGCGTAATGGCTGGCTGCGTATTGGCCGACTGGGCATGGACTGGCTGGGTCCACAGGACGCTGGCAATGAGCGCGAGCGACGCCAGGGTTGCTATGACTTTTGGCAGCAGCACTGGACTCTAGGCAAAGTTTTTACGACGCGCAGGCTGCCGGCTTGAATTCAACACGCCGGTCCA
>JAYVNK010000280.1:0-12960 GCA_043758475.1 Comamonadaceae bacterium
CCGGCAACCGCCAGCAACTGCATGACCGCGGGCAGGTGGTGTATCTGAACTCTTCCCCAGACGAGCTGTTTCGGCGTCTGCGACATGATATGAGCCGGCCGCTGTTGCAGGTGTCCGATCCCCTGAACCGGTTGCGCGATCTGCATGCGCTGCGTGATCCGCTGTATCGGCAGACAGCACATTTCATCATCGACACAGGTCGACCGTCTGTTGCCATGCTGGTGAACATGATTGTGACCCAGCTGGAATTGGCAGGCAAGCTGCCCAGGCCAGCGGCCCAGGTCGTCGGGCCCAAGCCGTAGTGCGAATACAAGAGTTGGTCGGCCGCATGCATGCGTGCATCCCTGGCATTGGCCTAAACTAATGGGCTATGCACCCTTCCATTTCCCCTGAGACTGTCCAGATTGAACTGGGTGAGCGCAGCTACCCGATCCTGATTGGCGGCTCGTTGCTGGCAGATCCAGTCACCTATGCCGACTTGCCTGGCGCAAGCTCCGTTGTGATCGTCACCAACGCAACCGTGGAACCTCTTTATGGCCAGCATCTTCGGGCTGCGTTGCAAGGCAAATTCAGGCGCATCCACACGGTCGTTTTACCCGACGGTGAAGCGCACAAGACTTGGCAAACGCTCAACCTGATTTTTGACGCGCTGCTGGCCAATGAATGCGACCGTAAGACGCTGCTGTTTGCTTTGGGCGGCGGCGTGGTGGGCGACATGACGGGCTTTGCTGCGGCCAGCTACATGCGGGGCGTGCCTTTTGTCCAGGTGCCAACGACGCTGCTGGCCCAGGTGGATTCATCAGTGGGTGGCAAGACGGCCATCAACCACCCGCTTGGCAAGAACATGATTGGCGCGTTTTACCAGCCGCTCAAAGTGGTGTGCGATCTGGACACTCTCAAGACCCTGCCAGCGCGTGAACTCAGCGCCGGGCTGGCTGAAGTCATCAAATACGGGCCGATTGCCGACCTGGCGTTTTTCGAGTGGATTGAAGCCAATCTCGACAGTCTGCTGGCGCGCGACCCGGCAGCCATGGCCCATGCGGTCAAGCGCAGTTGCGAGATCAAAGCCTGGGTGGTGGCGCAGGACGAGCGCGACTACGGCCTGCGTGCCATCCTCAACTTTGGCCACACCTTTGGGCATGCCATTGAGGCCGGGCTCGGTTTTGGCGAGTGGCTGCATGGCGAGGCCGTGGGCTGCGGCATGGTGATGGCGGCCAACCTGTCGCAACGTCTTGGACTGGTGGACGCGGCAATGGTGCATCGGCTTACCGCGCTGATCCAGAGTGCCGGCTTGCCAATTCATGGTCCGCGATTGCTGCCAAACTCAATCGAACATGGCGCATCCCCAGCCGCCAAAATGACGACCAATGCAGACATTTATCTTGCCCACATGCGCGTCGATAAAAAAGCCGAAGCCGGTGAAATTAAATTTGTCGTGATTGACGGCACCGCCAAAGCCTCTGTGCGCAGCGCGCCAGATGCCATGGTGCGCGAGGTCATTGACGCTTGCTGCCACGTCCCTTGAGAATCGCCATCAATCTGCGGTATTTTCAAAATAATAGCGAACTATGTATATAGGACGAGGGCTATAGCCACTTTTATTGATGAATTCAGCACTTTCCGTGTTTGCCAGCGATCCCGCGCAGTCCCGTGGGCGGCGATTTCATGAGCCACCGGCACCGACCCGCACAGAGTACCAAAGAGACCGTGACCGCATCGTCCATTCCACCGCTTTCCGCCGGCTGGTCTACAAGACGCAGGTATTCCTCAACCATGAAGGCGACCTGTTTCGCACGCGCCTGACGCACTCGCTGGAGGTGGCGCAACTGGGCCGCTCCATTGCCCGCTCGCTGGGCTTGAATGAAGACCTCGTGGAGGCGATTGCGCTGGCGCACGATCTGGGCCACACCCCTTTTGGCCATGCCGGGCAGGATGCCCTTAACGAGTGCATGGCGGGCCATGGCGGTTTTGAGCACAACTTGCAAAGCCTGCGCGTGGTGGACCATCTGGAGCAGCGCTACCCGCTGTTTGATGGTTTGAACTTGAGCTTTGAGACCCGTGAAGGCATCCTGAAACATTGCTCCCGCGCCAATGCGCAGAAGCTGGAAGCGTCAGAACCTGTCAACGGTGCCCAAGGCGGCGTGGCCCGCCGCTTTCTTGACCGCACCCAGCCCAGCCTGGAAGCGCAGCTATGCAATCTGGCCGATGAGATCGCCTATAACGCGCATGACATTGATGACGGCGTGCGCTCTGGCCTGCTGACCATGGCGCAATTGGAAGATGTGCCCTTGTTTGATGACTTCCGCCGTGAAACGCTGGCAGAGCATCCCCACCTGCAGTCTGACACTCAAGGCCGACGCCTGCTGTACGAAACAATTCGCCGCATGCTCAGCGCGCAGGTGTATGACGTGATTCTGGCCACGGGCCAGGCCCTGGCGCAACACGCACCAGCCAGTGTTGACGCCGTGCGGCTGATGCCGCCGCTGCTGAGCTTTGGCGCGAGCATGCATGGCAAATCGGCCGTGCTAAAACAATTCCTGATGCAAAACCTGTACCGGCATCCGCAGGTGATGCATATGACAAACCAGGCCAGGCAAGTCGTGGCGGACCTGTTCAGCGCTTACCTGGCCGCGCCGAATGAGATGCACGCAGGCTTCTTCACGCGTGCCGAATCCGCGCGGGGTGCGGCAGATGAACACCGCGCGGTGGTCCGCGTCATTGCAGACTACATTGCCGGCATGACAGACCGTTTCGCGTCACGTGAGCACGAGCGCCTGACGGGCACAAAGCTGCTGTCGTGAGCACTGCTTTGCATTCGTCGGTGCGCGCGGGTATTGACCCCGCCACAGTGATCATTCTCGCAGGGGTGAGTGCCGCGCTGCACATGGCCAAGCTTTTTCCCGCCTTGCCGGTGCTGCGTGAATCTTTTGGCATCAGCTTGGTTGAGGCTGGATTTTTGCTTTCTGCGGTGCAACTGGCGGGCATGACACTGGGTCTGGCTGTGGGCGTGCTGGCCGATGGATTCGGCCTTAGGCGTTGCATGCTGGCCGGATTGGGTGTGCTGGTTGGCGCGGGGGCGCTTGCGGGATGGACACACAGCGCTACACAATTATTGGCGCTGCGCGCGCTGGAGGGCATCGGTTTTCTGCTGGTTTGCACCCCTGCACCCGCCCTGATCCGCCAGTTGGTGGCGCCCAGCCGCCTCGGCGCTGTGCTGGGCATCTGGAGCGCCTACATGCCGTTTGCCACGGCATTGGCCCTGCTGCTGGGGCCGGTGCTGATTTTGCTCGCGGGCTGGCAAGTCTGGTGGTGGATTCTGTCGGCCTTGTCGTTTGTCATGGCGTTGTGGTTGTGGCGGGTGGTGCCGCCAGATTTTAAGTTGGCAGCCGTCTCTGAGGCGGTGCCTGAGCCGCTGCACGTATCGATTGCGGCGCGGGTTGCGGTGCAGGGGCAGCCACCCGCTGATGCCAACGCAGGCACTGCCTGGGCGCATCGGATCAGGCAGACGCTGTCCAGCCGTGGCCCATGGCTTGTGGCGCTCACATTTGCCGCGTATTCGGCGCAATGGGTTGCAGTGATTGGTTTCCTGCCCTCCATCTATGCACAGGCAGGCTTTGCAGTGGGCGCAACTGCCGGGCTGACCGCTTTGGCGGCAGCGGTCAACATGGCGGGCAATGTGGCTTCGGGTCGGCTGCTGGCTCGGGGCGTGCGGCCACAAACGCTGCTGTCCACCGGCTTCTGTGTGATGGCTGTTGCGGCCTTCGTGGCGTTCATGACTGCCGGGACGGACGCCACAGCAGCTACCACAGCAGCCAATCCAGCGTCCGATCGGCCAGCTCTGCTGCCAATGGTTCGCTACATCGCCGTTCTCATATTTTCGATGGTGGGTGGCATCATACCCGGCACCCTGTTCTCACTGGCAGTCCTGCTGTCACCCGGCAAAGACACGGTGTCAACCACCGTCGGCTGGATGCAGCAGTGGTCGGCTTGTGGCCAGTTTGCCGGCCCGCCTCTGGTGGCTTGGGTCGCCAGCCGCGCGGGTGGCTGGCAGTGGACTTGGGTTGTGACCGGCACTTGTTGCGTCGCTGGGCTGATGCTGGCACGCCAGGTCGGGGCTCAGCCCGCATTGGGAGCAACGAGCGCTCCGCTGCGCCCCTAAGCACCGTTAAAATTATGCCAATGAAAATTCCCAAGGAGCCGTCTTGAGTTTTCTGGATCAGCTCAAATCGCAGGCGAGTGCTGTGCAGTCCGGGCAGAGCGCGCGGCAGACGCACGACGATGCGAATGTGAAGCTTGCCGAGGCCGCCTCAAAAACCGTATGGCTGTACATCACTGAACTGGCCAAACAGCTCAATGTGATTCAACCTGCAGGGCCCCGGCTCAGCCTGGACGGCAAAACCCACTGGCCCGTCATGAAGCTGGTGGATTTTCGGGTCGATTCCCGGAAAAAGAAGCTGCATGACAAGGACGTGTTCGACTACATCGTGATGGCCTGGCGCATTGTTCCGCGCGATGGGGCGCCCTTGCCCGCCAGCGTCAGCGCCAACTTCCCGCCAGACTTGCAGCGCATAGAGTCGCGCCTCGCAGCGGGCCTGGTGCAGCATGAGCGTGTGAACGTGCGCCATCCCGAAAAGCACACGCTGCAGGCCATCCGGTTTGACCACGCCACTGAGGCGCGCGGCAGCATCACCGTCACGCCTGACCATCTGGATGCCAAACTGGCTTTTCGCATTGCCAGCGCACAGGCGTTCGCAATTGTGGACGCAAGCTACCCCGCCAACCTGGTCCAGACCGCGCTGCTTGATGAGATGGCCAAGCTGATCGTTGGGCAGGCAAGCCGCTTTGCCTGAGCGTCGTGCCAGATGACCATCATCACGTGACGGTTTTCAGATGACGGCCTCCACGGGCATGGCCGTAGACGACACGCGCGGCTGGATAGACGACACGCACCGCTGGATAGATGACACGCGCCGCTGGCTCGAGCGCGCCGTCATCGGGCTGAACCTGTGCCCGTTTGCCAAGGCGGTTCACGCCAAGGGTCAGATCCACTATGCGGTCAGCCGGGCAACGGAAGCTGGGGAACTGCTGGATGACCTGAAAAATGAGCTAAATAGCCTTCTAGCCCTTGGCCCTGCTGAACGAGATACTACGCTTTTAATAGTACCGAAGTATTTGCACGGGTTTCTGGATTTCAACGATTTTCTGGCGCAGGCGGATGCTGTTTTGGCGGGGCTTGGTCTGGAAGGCGTGATCCAGATTGCCAGTTTTCATCCGCAGTTCCTGTTTGCCGGAACGCAGGCGGATGACATCACCAACTTCACCAACCGCGCGCCGTACCCCACGCTGCATCTGCTGCGAGAGGACAGCGTTGACCGCGCGGTGGAGGCTTTCCCGCAGGCGGAAGATATTTTTGAGAGAAACATGCAGACGTTGACCCAGCTTGGACCGCACGGTTGGGCTGCGCTGGATGTGGGGCCGCGTGGGAAGATCGGGTCATGAACGCACAAGCCAAAATCAGCAACAAGGGGCATAAAAACGGACCCCATGAAGCCGCGTCAAAAGTTCGTGCACCCGAGGCTTCGCCACTGGCCCCCGATATCAGGCCAGGGCAGTCCATCGAGCTGCTCAAAGAGCTGCACATTCTCACCCGCGACGGCAAGCTCAACCAGGACTCACGGCGCAAGCTCAAGCAGGTCTACCACCTGTTCAATTTCATAGAGAAGCTGCTGTGGGAACTGCCCGAAGCCGGTGTGCGCGCCACGTTGGCCGACCATGGTGCGGGCAAATCGTACTTGGGTTTCATCATCTACGACCTGTTCTTCAAGACCCTCACGCAAGGCCATATTTACGGCATCGAGGCCCGCGCCGATCTGGTGGAGAAGTCGCGTGGATTGAGCGCGCGGCTGGGCTTTGAGCGCATGTCATTTTTGAATCTCAGCGTAGCGCAGTCAGCGCTGTCAGACGTGTTGCCTCCGCAAATCGACATCGTTACCGCCCTGCATGCCTGCGACACCGCCACCGATGACGCCATTGCCTTTGGTCTGCAAAAGCACACCAAATTCATGGTGCTGGTGCCGTGCTGCCAGGCCGAGGTGGCGCGCGCCCTGGGGGGCAGCAAAGCTCTCAGCCTCAGCCGCACGCCGCTGGCAGAGCTGTGGCGCCACCCGCTGCACACCCGCGAGATGGGCAGCCAGATCACCAACGTGCTGCGTTGCCTGTATCTTGAAGCCTGGGGCTACCAGGTGACGGTGACCGAACTGGTGGGCTGGGAGCACAGCATGAAAAACGAGCTGATCATCGCGCGCCATACCGGCCACAAAAAGCGTACTTCTGCACAGCGCCTGCAGGCCTTGTTGCTGGAGTTTGGCCTGGCGGCGTTGCTGCACACGCGGTTCAGGTTGCCCCCAGTGACCACTGGTGCCGAGGCGGATGATATTTGACATTTGAACCCGGTTTTGGCTTGAATGACTCGCCGGTTCAGTGGTCTAATTTGGGCGGGGTCAATCAACTACAGGAGAAAGTTATGGGTTTATTGGATTCAGTTCTGGGTGCCGCAGCCGGCTCCATGATGGGTGGCAACCAGCAGCAGCAACCTCAAGCCGGAGGCTTGGGTGGCATGCTGGGGGGCTTGGGTGGTCTGGGCGCATTGCTGCCAGTGATCGTCGGCATGCTGGGCAACGACAGCCAGCATGGGGGCTTGGGCGGCCTGCTGGAGAAGTTCAACCAGGCCGGGATGGGCGACGCCGCCAAGTCGTGGGTCGGCCACGGTGACAACGCGCCCATCTCAGGCGACCAACTCGGCCAGGTGCTGGGTGGCGACATGATGGGCGATATCGCCGCCAAACTGGGCCTGAGCCATGGCGACGCAGCGGGCCAACTGGCCAATGTGCTGCCAGGCTTGATTGACAAACTCACCCCGCACGGCCAAGTGCCTGCCGGTGGCTTGGGCAATTCGGGTGATTTGATGGGCATGCTGGGCGGACTGTTGAACCGGTAAAAACACGGCTAGAGACATTAAATATGCCTCTAGCCCCAGTCCACATTGCATAGTTAGCTCCTATATTAGAAGCATGTTGATTTGAACCCAAATCTTTAATTGGGGTCAGATTCCAATTATCATCAGGCGGAATTCAAACCATCAACATGGCCCGCCTTCCCCGCCTCACGCTCCCCGGCTATCCGCACCACGTCATCCAGCGCGGCAACAACCGGCAGGCCATTTTTGTCGCGCCCACCGACCGCCAGTTCTTGCTGGATCTGCTGGAAGACAACGCTACAAAGTTTGCGGTCGCCATCCATGCCTATGTGCTGATGGGCAACCATTTCCATCTGCTGGCCACGCCGTCCACGACCGACGGACTGCCGCAAATGATGCAGGCCGTGGGCAGACGGTATGTGCGCCTGTTCAACGATTCCCAGGGCCGAACCGGCACGCTCTGGGAAGGGCGCTACAAATCAACCTTGATCCAGACTGACCGCTACCTGCTGGCCTGCATGGCCTACATCGACCTCAACCCCGTGCGGGCCGGCTTGGTGGCGCAGGCGGCCGATTACCCGTGGTCCAGCCACGCGCACTACGCCGGTTTGCGCAGCGACAAGCTCATCACGCCGCATCCGCTGTACTGGGAACTGGGTAACACGCCGTTTGCACGGGAAGGGGCCTACGCCGATTTGGTGCGCAGCGGCGTCACCGCGCAACAACAGGCCGATCTGACGCAGTCTGCGCTGCGGGGTTGGGCGTTGGGCGGAGCGGGTTTTGTGGCTGATTTGCAAAAAAGGACTGAACGGCGTGTCACCAAAGTTGCAGCCGGACGCCCATTTCTAGAAAAAAACAAGGGTTAAAACTACCGTCAGGCCTTGTCAGAAGGGCTCTGATTGCTACTAAAGTTAATCTGTCCCCTATTACTATCTGGTTACTCGGATTGGGAATTAATTGGAATCTGACCCCAATTAAATTTCTTGGCATTGTTGTTGCAGTGCACTAAACTTGCCTTTCTGCATTGATCCACCACGACACTAGGAGTGCGCCATGACCACGGCTGCCGAGATTCAACATCTCCAACACAACGGTTTGTATTCGGCTGACAGCGAGCATGACGCCTGCGGTGTCGGCTTTGTCGCCCATATCAAGGGCACCAAGTCGCATGACATCGTCAAAAACGCGCTGAAGATTCTGGAGAACCTGGATCACCGGGGTGCTGTCGGTGCCGACAAGCTGATGGGCGACGGCGCGGGCATCCTGATCCAGCTGCCCGATGCGCTCTACCGCGAAGAAATGGCGGCCAATGGGGTTGGCCCCTCCGGCAGCCGGTCCGTGACCCTGCCGGCGCCTGGCGAGTACGGAGTGGGCATGATCTTCCTGCCCAAAGAACACGCTTCCCGCCTGGCCTGCGAGCAGGAGATGGAGCGCGCGATCAAGGCCGAGGGGCAGGTGCTGCTGGGCTGGCGGGATGTGCCGGTGAACCGCGACATGCCGATGTCGCCCACCGTGCGTGCCAAGGAGCCGATCCTGCGCCAGGTGTTCATTGGCCGGGGCAACGACGTCATCGTGCAGGACGCGCTGGAGCGCAAGCTGTACGTGATCCGCAAAACCGCCAGTGCGGCCATCCAGAACCTGCGGCTCACGCACAGCAAAGAATATTACGTGCCCAGCATGTCCAGCCGCACCGTGGTCTACAAGGGCCTGCTGCTGGCCGACCAGGTGGGCGTGTATTTCAAAGACCTGGCCGACGTGCGCTGCGTGTCGGCGCTGGGCCTGGTGCACCAGCGTTTTTCCACCAACACCTTCCCCGAGTGGCCGCTGGCCCACCCGTACCGCTATGTGGCGCACAACGGCGAGATCAACACGGTCAAGGGCAACTACAACTGGATGAAGGCACGGGAAGGCGTCATGTCTTCCCCGGTGCTGGGTGCGGATTTGCAAAAGCTCTACCCCATCAGCTTCGCCAGCCAGTCCGACACCGCCACCTTTGACAACTGCCTGGAGCTACTCACCATGGCGGGCTACCCCATCAGCCAGGCCGTGATGATGATGATTCCCGAGCCGTGGGAGCAGCACACCACGATGGACGAGCGACGCAAGGCGTTTTACGAATACCATGCCGCCATGCTGGAGCCATGGGACGGCCCGGCCAGCATCGTGTTCACCGATGGCCGCCAGATTGGCGCCACACTGGACCGCAATGGCCTGCGCCCGTCGCGCTACTGCATTACGGATGATGACTTGGTGATCATGGGCTCCGAGTCCGGCGTGCTGCCTGTGCCCGAGAACAAAATCGTGCGGAAATGGCGTCTGCAACCCGGCAAGATGTTTTTGATCGATCTGGAACAGGGCCGGATGGTCGACGATGAAGAGATCAAGGCCAACCTGGCCAACAGCAAGCCCTACAAGCAGTGGATTGAGAACCTGCGCATCCGCCTTGATGACGTGGCTGGTGGCGTGACCGGTGGCGTTACGGGCGGCGAACCCGCTTCTGCCAGTGAAAGCGCCGTTAGCCTGCTGGATCGGCAGCAAGCCTTTGGCTACACGCAGGAAGACATCAAATTCCTCATGAGCCCGATGGCGCAAGCCGGTGAAGAAGGCATTGGCTCGATGGGCAACGACAGCCCGCTGGCCGTGCTCTCCGACAAAAACAAGCCGCTGTACAACTACTTCAAGCAACTGTTCGCGCAGGTGACCAACCCGCCGATTGATCCGATCCGCGAAGCGATTGTGATGAGTCTGGTGTCGTTTATCGGCCCCAAGCCCAACCTGCTGGACATCAACCAGGTCAACCCGCCAATGCGGCTGGAAGTGGCGCAGCCGATTCTCGACTTTGCCGACATGGCCAAGCTGCGCGATATTGAAAAACACACGCAGGGCAAGTTCCGCAGTTACACGCTGGACATCACCTACCCGCTGGCCTGGGGCCGCGAAGGCGTGGAGGCCAAGCTGGCCTCGCTGTGCGCCGAAGCGGTGGACGCCATCAAGGGCGCTGGAACGGGACGCGCCCCTTCGGGTCACAATATTCTGATCATCAGCGACCGCAACGTCAACGCCACCCAGGTGGCCATTCCCGCGCTGCTTGCCTTAAGTGCCATTCACCAGCACCTGGTGCGCAATGGTTTGCGCACCACGGCAGGCCTGGTGGTGGAGACCGGCACGGCGCGGGAAGTGCATCAATTTGGCGTGCTGGCCGGCTACGGCGCAGAAGCCGTGCACCCGTATTTGGCGATGGAGACGCTGGCCAGCATCCACAAAGACCTGTCGGGCGATTTGAGCGCTGAGAAGGCCATCTACAACTATGTGAAGGCGGTGGGCAAGGGCCTGTCGAAGATCATGTCCAAGATGGGCGTGTCCACCTACATGAGCTACTGCGGTGCGCAATTGTTTGAGGCCATTGGCCTGAACAGCGACACGATTGAGAAGTACTTCACCCGTACGCCCAGCCGCGTGGAAGGCATTGGTGTGTTCGAGATCGCTGAAGAGGCGATCCGCATGCACCGCAGCGCGTTTGGTGGCGATCCGGTCCTCAAAAACATGCTCGACGCTGGCGGTGAATACGCCTGGCGTGTGCGCGGCGAAGAGCACATGTGGACGCCCGACGCCATTGCCAAGCTGCAGCACTCCACGCGGGCCAACAACTGGAATACCTACAAGGAATACGCCGAGCTCATCAACGACCAGAGCCGGCGCCACATGACGCTGCGTGGCCTGTTTGAGTTCAAGATCGATACCGCCAAAGCCATTCCCGTGGACGAGGTCGAACCGGCCAAAGAAATCGTCAAGCGCTTTGCCACGGGTGCCATGTCGCTGGGCTCGATTTCCACCGAGGCGCACGCCACGCTGGCGGTGGCAATGAACCGCATCGGCGGCAAGAGCAACACGGGTGAGGGCGGTGAAGACCCGGCACGCTACCGGCAGGAGCTCAAGGGCATTGCGATCAAGCAGGGCCAGAGCATGGCCGACATCATTGGCCATGACGTGGTTGAAGTTGATATTCAGCTCACACCCGGCGACTCACTCCGCTCACGCATCAAGCAGGTTGCATCAGGCCGGTTTGGCGTGACGGCGGAATACCTCAACAGCGCAGACCAGATCCAGATCAAGATGGCGCAAGGTGCCAAGCCGGGTGAGGGCGGCCAGTTGCCGGGTGGCAAGGTGTCTGAGTACATCGGCAAGCTGCGCCATAGCGTGCCCGGCGTGGGGTTGATCTCACCGCCACCGCACCATGACATTTACTCCATCGAAGACCTGGCGCAGCTGATCCACGACCTGAAAAACGTGGCACCGCATTCCAGCATCAGCGTCAAATTGGTCAGCGAAATTGGCGTGGGCACCATTGCGGCAGGCGTGGCCAAATGCAAGAGCGACCATGTGGTGATTGCCGGGCACGATGGCGGCACGGGTGCATCGCCCTGGTCGAGCATCAAGCACGCCGGCAGCCCGTGGGAAATTGGCCTGGCCGAGACCCAGCAGACGCTGGTGCTGAACCGCCTGCGGGGCCGCATTCGCGTGCAGGCCGATGGCCAGATGAAGACCGGCCGCGACGTGGCGATTGGCGCGTTGCTGGGCGCCGACGAGTTTGGCTTTGCCACCGCGCCCCTCATTGTTGAAGGCTGCATCATGATGCGCAAGTGCCACCTCAACACCTGCCCAGTGGGTGTGGCTACCCAAGACCCGGTGCTGCGCAAAAAATTCAGCGGCAAGCCCGAGCATGTGGTGAATTTCTTCTTCTTCATCGCTGAGGAAGTGCGCCAGATCATGGCTCAGCTGGGCATCCGCAAGTTTGACGACCTGATTGGCCGAGCCGACCTGCTGGACACGCGAAAAGGCATTGCGCACTGGAAAGCCAGCGGCCTGGACTTTGGCCGTCTTTTTGCACAGCCCAATGTGCCTGCCGACGTGCCGCGCTTCCATGTGGAAAACCAGGACCACGGGTTGGCCAAGTCGCTGGACAACGTGTTGATTGAAAAGTCCAAAGCGGCGATTGAGCGCGGTGAAAAAGTCCAGTTCATGGAGGTGGCGCGCAACGTCAACCGCTCGCTCGGCGCCATGCTGTCGGGCGCGCTGACCAAGGCGCGGCCTGAAGGCTTGCCCGATGACACCATCCGCATCCAGCTTGAAGGCACGGGTGGCCAGTCCTTCGGCGCATTCCTGGCCAAGGGCATCACGTTGTACCTGATTGGCGACGCCAATGACTACACCGGCAAGGGCTTGAGCGGTGGCCGCATTGTGGTGCGCCCGAGCATTGATTTCCGGGGCGACGCGGTGCGCAACACCATCGTCGGCAACACGGTGATGTACGGTGCCACCAGCGGCGAGTCGTTCTTCAGCGGCGTCGCCGGCGAGCGTTTTGCCGTGCGCCTCTCGGGTGCCACCACGGTGGTTGAAGGCACCGGTGACCACGGCTGTGAGTACATGACCGGCGGCACGGTGGTGGTATTGGGCAAAACCGGGCGCAACTTTGCGGCCGGCATGAGCGGCGGAATCGCCTATGTATATGACGAGGATAGCCAGTTTGCCTCGCGCTGCAACACCGCCATGGTGGCGCTTGAAAAGGTACTGCTTGCCAGCGAGCAGGAGGCGGCGCAGGACAAGGCCATCTGGCACGTTGGCAGGGACGGTGCCCAAAGCGACGAGGTACAGCTTAAAACACTCTTGCAAGACCACAACCGCTGGACCGGCAGCAAGCGCGCCCGGGAACTGCTGGACGACTGGGCCGTAGCGCGCGGCAAGTTCGTCAAGGTGTTCCCCAGCGAGTACAAGCGGGCTTTGGGTGAAATGGGTGCCAAAAAGGCGGCTCAAACCCGTAAATTGGAAGCAAAACAGGCTGTAGCCCCCGTCCACAGTGCATAAGTAGATACAAAAAAAGTAGCAATTCCCGCCAGGTAAGCCGCCGCAATCAAATTATTCAAGGACAGATTTATGGGCAAGATGACAGGTTTCATGGAGTTTGAACGCATCGAAGAAGGCTACAA